>CAOJZE010000025.1 GCA_948466095.1 uncultured Clostridium sp. | reverse complement strand
TAGTGATTTTAATAAGGAAATACAAGCTCCTAACATTATAAAAATAAATGGAAATGCTGCTATAATGGATATAGTTTGTAGTGGTTTAAGTCCACCTGCAATCAGAAGACTGATTGATAATAAAGTTTGTATAATTCCCCATACTATTTTTTTCTTGTTAGGGGGATTCATATTTCCATTAGATGATAACATTGCTAAAACAAATGTGCCAGAATCTGCAGATGTGATAAAAAAAACAAACAATAATAAAATTGCAATAAGAGACATAAGTTGACCTAATGGATATTTTTGTAATACTATAAATAATCCTGTTTCTGGCGTAAGTGCAATCTTTTCTAATAAACTTGTTGATAAAGTTTTATCTATTCCTAAACTTATTCCTAGTGTTCCAAAAATAGTGAACCATATTATTGAAGCAATTGTAGGAACTAGAACTACACCTATAATAAATTCTCTTATAGTTCGTCCATAAGAAATTCTGGCAATAAATATACCAACAAATGGTGCCCAAGCAATCCACCATGCCCAATAAAATACTCTCCATGCTCCAAGCCAAGAGTTGTCTTTATATGCTGAAATAGCCAAGCTGTCTTCGATGAAATAATTTATGTATTTTCCAATTCCTCCCACTAAATTATTTAACATTTCTACCTTGGGCCCAACACTTATTGCTAATATCATAAAACTTATAGCCAAGACTATATTAATATTTGATAATATCTTTACACCTTTACCAAGTCCCGACAATGCAGAAGCCATAAAAATGATAGTGATACTTAAAATAATAATGATTTGAATGTTTAAAGTATTAGCTATTCCACAAAAAGAATTTAGGCCACTGGTTATTTGCATCACACCCATTCCTAATGATGTTGCTACTCCAGCAACAGTTGCAAAAACTGCTAAAATATCAATTAGATTACCTAACAATCCGTTAGCATTTTTTTCCCCTATTAAAGGTTTTAAAATAGAACTTATTAGCCCAGAATAACCTTTTCTAAATTGATAATATGCTAATGCTAGTCCAATAATAGCATAACAAGCCCAAGATTGAATTCCCCAATGCATAAAAACAGATTTAAAAGCAAAATCAACAGCCTCTATGCTGTATGGTTCAACGTCAATAGGGGCTATATAATGTGAAATGGGTTCAGAGATTCCCCAAAAAACCAATCCAACTCCCATTCCAGCACAAAAAAGCATAGCAAACCAAGAAAAAGTGCTGTATTCAGGCATTGAGTTTTGAGGGCCTAATTTTAGATTTCCATATTTACTAAGTGCTAAAAATGTAACAAAAATAACAAATATCAACATTACTAATAAATATAACCATGAAAAATATTGAGTCATAATATTAAAGATGCTATTTGTTAAAAATGAAGAATTTTTTTGGTTTATAATCAGAAATGTAGTTATTATTAATATAATTATTAAGGAAATTTCAAAAACAATATTGCTTTTCATTTTTTCATAAAGTTTATATGGCTTCAATTTTCTTTTATCCTTTCTTTTGTAATAATTTTAGTGCTTTTTTAACCAAATTTATTGAGTCTTTAAATTCTTGTGTAGAAAAGTAAGATAAATAGAAAATAATATTTGGTATAATAAAACATATTACGCAGTCTATAATTAGTTTGTATATTAATTTTGTGTGAATATTTTTTGTTATAAAAAAAGTTATTATTGTTGCAAAGATTAAAATTATAAAATACTTCAGGTGTTTGATGTAAAACTTTATTACTGAATATGATTTGAAATAATATTTAAATAACGTGGCAGAGCCCCATACAAAATTAATACATAAAATAGATATTAGTGTTGCCAGTATAATTCCATGTACACCAAAAAGTTTTCCTAAAATGTAATTTAATATAATATTTGTTATGGATTCAGCTAAAACATATTTGCGATTTTCCCAAAATAGTCCTGCTGCAGATGCATATTGGCTTCTTACATCCCCCATAGTTAATGAATAAAAATATAAACAAATCAATATAACATCTATCATGGGAAATAACATGTTGTTTCCCATCCAAAGTTGCATAAATGGTTGGTATAATATGAAAAGACACACTGTACACCAACCGGAAATCCATGCATATATAAATACAAATTTATTTAGGTCTTGATAGTTTTTTTCTATAGATTCTAAAGCAATACTGTTTCCTATACCAGCACTTAGTGATGCCATTAACACTGTTAATATGCCTGCAATAGCACTCATTATATAATAATAATTTCCATATATAGCTACCGTTTGCAAACCAAGAAAAGCTGATAGGAAAATGCTGTCAAATGAATTTCGACTAACCATACAGACTTTTCCAATCATAAGTCCTTGTATGTTTGTTTTAATATTTTGTTTCGCATTTTCAGAAAGTTTTCCATTACATTGATACTGAGGATATATTTTGTTTGAATAATAGGCTGTTATGATATTTGTTAAAATAGTATTAATTATCATTCCAAGTATATAAAAATAATAGTTCTTCCATATTAATAAAGTTCCTATTTGGAAACAGTACATTATTATTTTTAGTACAATATTAATTTTACTTATTATGTCTTCTCTTTGATAGGCTGTAAGAATAGATGTTTTATAAGCAAATAAAAAATAACTGATGGACGTATTTGTTAAAAATAATAAATATAAAACGATTATATTTAATGACTTTGGATATGAACCTTTTATGAGATATGATAAAAATGGAATAAGTGAACATCCAATTATTGTTATTAAAATGCCAATTATATGATAAACTTTCTTATAATAAGACATAAGCGCACAAACTGTGTCGATATCATTTTTTGCAATTGGGTTATACATATTGTAGACAACTGCACTTGAAAAGCCTAGTTCTGCTAGATTAAGGACTGTCAATATAGATGTAAATAAACTATTAAGACCAAGATAATCAGAACCTAGCGTCTTAATCAAGATAGTTCTTAATAGGAAGGGGAAGATTAATGTAACAATTTTATTGAGTACTCCCCATATGATATTTCTAATACTATTTTTTGTTCTTTCTAATTTCATGTAATATTTTTCTTTTCTCTTATTTTTTTGATTAGATTCATTCCGTCTTTACCCTCAAATTTTAGCGCAAAACATTTGGAAGAATGTAAAAGATAATCTAAATCTTCATCTATAAAGTTATGGCCAGTTCTGCTTAGGCCAAATGCATCTTCCCAGGCAACTTCTCTTAAACAACCTTCAAACTCATCATTGATATTATACAAATTGTCTCTAAAATTCGAATTATATGCTAATGTTTGCAAAAAAATTTCATCTGCACTAATAGAATGTTTTAATAAGCGCTTTACAAATGGCTCTTTTTCTAAGACATATTTTACAAATTCGTTAGTAATTGAAACATATGCCATTCCTTTTTTTATTATTATATTTTTGAATTCATCTTTGTTTGATAGTTTATTATAATTTAATAACTTTTGTACATATAATACTAATTTTCGAATTTTCCATTTTATTTTTTTGATTATAGTACTAGGTTTTCCTGCTTCATTAAATAAAAAATAATATTTTGCACGAAATGAGAAATCGTTTTTATTATCATATCCAATAAATTCCATTCCTTTATTTTTATCAAAAAAAAGGTGTATTTCATCTTGAGTCTTTAGTGGATAGGTTGCTCCAGTTAGAAAATGATAATAATCATAAGCTTCTTTTATGTAAGCTTCTGCTAACAATCTGTATTCACATTCTACTTGAGTATAGCCTCCCCAATTCACTTTCATAGGATTAATAAAATATATATGGCTTTTTTTAGTAGTAAAATTATGCTTTTTTAAATTACTTTTTTTATCAATATGCAAAAAGATATCATTTCTTTCATCATCTATGGATTTTATTAATTCTTTTAACAAATCGGCTCTATGATGTGCCATAATTAGATATGCATGTTTACCCATTATCTTTACTTCCGCTTATTGCAAGTTTTAAATATTCTTTTGACCTAAATATTAGTTCGTTTAGTTCTTTGCTTTGATAGTTTAAGTTTGTGTTTGAGGTTTTCGAGATATCTAAATAATTATGAATAATTTGGCTTTCTTCATGCAGTTGTTTAAGAAGATTCCATGCCCGAAAATCAACTTGGTCAGTTTGTTCATTTAAAAAGAAAAATCGTTTTCTTAATAGATTTGCAAATACTACTCCATGAAATGACTGAACAAATACATATTTAGCATGAGCCATAAGATTTAAAAAAGTATCAGGACCACTTGTTGAATATAAAATAAAATTGAATTTTTGAGGTCTGTATTTGTACCATTTTGAAGAATTTATAACATATACAGGTAATTTCTTTTCGTATGCAAATTTTTCTACAATTTTGTTCATTGCAATATCTGAATATGCCCATGAGTAAAAAAATATATAAGAACAATTGATTTTTTTCTCACCTGCTATTTGAAGCCAGTATTTATGACTAAATAGCATTGTTGGGTCACAAAGTATGGGGATTTGTTTATTGGTTAAAGGAATAAGTGGAGCAAGACCAGATGGTTCACGGACTGATATCATTTTGTAATCATTAATCCATTCTTTTACTTCTGTTAATAAATTTTTGGGGATATTTTTCATTCCACCTAAACTTGCAGCATATGCTATTTTTCGGGCCTTCGTTTTAATTGGAAGAAAAAAACAATCGGAGAAATCAGGCATATTAATATTCCATATTTGATCACTGCCAGTTATAATAATATCAAAAGCATAATCACTATCTAATTGTTCTAAATCATTTTTATTTTGATAGACTTTCGAAGTTAATAATAATTTTTCTTTTCTGTATTTTGCATAATCATTTCTTTGCTTTTTATTTGGAATATAATATTTTAATCCAAATAATAATTTTTTAGGATGTCTATAAAATTTTGAAGGTAAAAGAGAATATAATTCATTAGATTGTTTTGTTACAAGATTTATTATTTTGACATCTGCGTTAAATTCATTTTTTATATATTCCTGAAGGGCAAAACTTTGAAGCAATGAACCACAATTATCAGATGCAGATAATGTTAGTATTCCAATTTTTATTTTGCTTTTCATCTATATCTTATTACTCCTTTCATAATATTTTGTAGAACAGAATCTGCTTCAAAATAAAAAAGTAAAGGAAAAGCATAAAACCATGTTAATGCGGATGATTCAAAAAATAAACTGATAATTAATAGCAGTAATACTATAATTATGGCATAGTCCTTTTTTCTCATTGCATTACAAAGATTTCTCATCATAATAAAAATGTAAAAAAATGTATTAATAGTACCTTTCCTTATTAAACAATATAAAAAACCAATATCTAAATATACAGCTCCCCATCCTTCAATATTAGTTGTAAAATCTGGAACGGTTTTATTTCCACATAATGTTATAGGATACTTTTGTATAAAAGCTGCGGCATTGATAATTCGACCGTGACTCCATGCATCTAAATATATAATCCAAGGGCGATAGTAATTTTTAACTAAGTAAATTGATATGAAAAGACATGCAATTAATGAAAAGGTTATTATTAATTTTAATATCTTGGTATTAAGTATATATTTTAATTTATTGAATCCAATTAAATTAAATAGATAAATAATACAAATAACGCTAATTAGAATTCCACACATTCTACTTTTGTTGATAAATAAACAAATTGTTTGTAATAGAATTAAGGGAAAGAGTACAATGTTTTTTCTGGTTGAATAATATTTTATAAACAGTGAACTTGCGATTAAAAATAATAGAAATCCTAATGTGTTAGGATGTGAAAATCCTAATGAATATCTAATACTTTCATTTCTGTAGATAATAGGTGCAGATGGTATTATTTTAAAAATAGCTAATATAATAACAACAATAATAGATAATGACATTACTTTTAAAAAGTGATTATTTACTTTTTTCACATTATGATTTGAAAGTACACTTGAATATATAAATAAATCTAAAGTTTCTCGCTGTCCAGATGTTCTATAACAAAAAAACAATAATATATAACATAATATCCATAAAAGTATAAATGGCTTTTTTTGTTTAAGGTATATGTAATAAAAGGCCTGAAAGGTTGATAAAATTAATAATAAAATACCTATTATTGTGGTAGCAAACTTGAAAATTTGAATACATCGTATTTGAGTAATTAGTATTAAAAAAAATGCAATATATAACAATTTTTCTTGTGAAATTCTGTTAGTATTTGAGCTCATAGATAATATTATATCCTTCTTTTTAGTTCTATATATATTAAAATTAACCAAAATTGTTTTTTAAATAAAAAGTATAATATAATCTGTTCTTTTAGGCTGAAATGAATATCTTTACATAAAGTTATTATTATTTCTTGTTTATTAAAGTCATAATATAGATTTTTTAGCCTATTATTTTTTTCTGCTAAATTTAAAGGACAATTTATAGTTGCAAGATTATATATTTCATATAAGCAGGCTTTTTTGAATTTGAGATTTGTTAAATTATTTATTTGATTTTTGTTATTTTTAAGCTTTATAGCACAACTCTTTATTGCATGAATTGAGAATAATTCATCTTCGTATCTTTGATGTGAATATTTATGTGTTACAGATTCTGAGTGTAAAACATAATGATATAATATATCTTCTATAAAAATGCATTTTCCATAAGCCATTTCGAGGTAAGCACATACAAAACATACATCTTCTCCGAACCTTATATTATGGAATTGTAGATTGTTTCTTATAATAACGTCTCTTTTAAATACTTTATTCCATACGATATTTAATTCATTGTTTTCAGCATAGTGGTAAAAGTTATTTTTGATATCTCTCAAATTATCAAATTTCTTAAAATTTGTATTTATAAAATGAGGTATAATTTTATTGTTATTTTCTGTGATTAAGTCATACCCGAAAGATAAAAAAACGGGATTTTCTTTAGCTAATATTTTTGTTAATATTTTTGTGATATTTTCATCAGGATAATCATCTGAATCAAGAAATAAAATAAATTTACCTTTTGCTATTTTCAAGCCATTATTCCGAGCTGCTGCTACTCCCATATTAGATTGTTTAACGTAATGTATAAATTCATGCATATGAGAATACATCTGACAAATAGTTTCACTATTGTCTGTTGAACCATCATTGATTAAAATGATTTCGCAATCTATAGGATTTTTAGTTAATATTTTGAGTAATTTTTCTAAAGGCTTAGCATTATTGTAGATTGGTATTATGATTGATAATATCATGTTTTTCAAATTTGGTTTGTACTATTTTAAATGTTTTAAATATTTTGGCTAATAATCTCTCGGAAGGTAGTTCCGCTTAATCCTAGTTTTGTAGCTTGTTCAAAGATAATTTTAAGATGAGTATATAGTATTTTTATGCTTTTGGAATTTTTAAAAGTGGGACTTCCTCCAGGCATCAATTCTGAAGAATGTAACATAAACATTACATATGGATAGTTATTTAAATGTACTGATTCATTAAGAACAAATAAACATTCATTTAAATTATTACCTGTAGGTCTTAGCCATAATATATTTCCTTTGAGTGAATGAACTAATGATTTAGTTACTGATTTGATATTCCATTTATCTGGTTTAATAAATTTATGATTTGTAAAAATAGTTACTGGATATTCTTCCAGGTCTGTATTATTAATAAAATATGGGAGATTTTGATGATTCTTATAGTTACTTCCTTTACTGTTTGGAGATTGACCAGGGCTATTCTTCCAATTAATTCCAGGTGTAACAGAGCAATCTATTTTATACCCATACTTATGCAATAAGTCAAAGTATAAACTATTTGTGGCCCATCTTCCGGCACGATGAGAGATGGGGTTAACACCAAATTGTTCTGTTAAGATATGTGTCATAGTTTTTATTTTATCTTCCATAAGATTAACAGAATATTCAATTAAGTAGGGTGCTCCTGGTTTACAGTCTTTTCTTGTTGGATGTTCTTTATCTAAAGGAGGGGTATTCCAAGCATGAAGATGCATACCAATTTCACATTTTCCTAAATTTTGTTTCTCTTTTGCAAATTCTACAAATCGAGTATCATTTGCCATTTCATAATTTGTTAAGTAAATAGGTTTAAATTGATATTCTTCACATAAACTCTGAAATGGCGGGATATATAAAGAATTTTCTGTTGTTATTTCTTTTCCAATGGACCAATTCCAGAGATTGTCTCCTTCTGTATCTATTGATATTAAAAATTTTTTATTCATTATCGGAACCTTCTATAATTGATATATATTTTTGGACTTCATGTTGGTTACCATATTCTCTGCTTTCTAAATAAGATTTTATAGATAGTCTTTTGGATGAGTTTAAAATTAATTGTTTAATGATATTAGCGATTTTTTTTTCATTTCTTTCTACTATTATACCCTCCTTTGTATCTATTATCTGATCATAAACTGTTTCATAATTAGTGACAACTATAGGTGTACCTAGAATTTTGGATTCATCTAAAACTACAGATTTACCTTCATATTTTGATAATTGAACAAGTAAATCTGCATTTTTAATATATGGATAAGGATTGTCTTTCGGACCTAGCATAAAAAATACATCAGAAATATTGTTTTTGTTAATTAAATTATTAAGGCTATTTTTACATTCGCCATTTCCTACTAAATACCAGCTAAATAGTATGTTTTCACTTTTTAATAATGCAGCAACTTTAATTGCTAAATCAAATCCTTTTAAAGGTACTAGTCTTCCGATAGAAAGAATAATAAAACGATTATTATTATATTCTTTTGGATAATATTCTTTTGATTTTTTCCTAATAATTGTTGATGAAGTTATATTAGGAATATTATAAATTTTGTTGTTGAATTCAGGAAAAGTGGCTTTTAAAATATCAGAACATTTTTCGGAAATTGTTACAATTGCATCCATATTTTTATAACATTCTTTGTCACAAGATGGATCGCATTTTGCATTTTTATAGTCTGTGTGTACCCATGCAATTTTTCTTTTGGCTTTAACTAAATCATCAATAAAATATGTTACTTCACCAACAACATAAGCTATTGCTACATCATATTTTTTATGGATTTGAGGAATAAATGGCTTATAAAAATGTTTCCATCTATATGCACGTAGAGTATAATTATTTGTTGTTTTTATTTTAGACAAAAATGTACCAATTAATTTAATTATTGAATAGATGCCTGCTTTATTAATGGGCTTATATAATTTTACTAGAGCAGTCGGCGGCTCTATAAAATTAACATTTGATGGGACTTGATTTATAAACATTCCCTCATTACGAAATAATAATAAATCAATATCATATTTATTGGATGGTAATTCATTTAACAAATTAACAAGACTTTTTTCAGCGCCTCCATTTACTAATGAGATGTTAACAAATAATAGTTTCTTTTTCATTTATTATCTAAGTCCTCGCTATTGATAAAACAATATGCTAATTGGCCATAATAACCTGAATCATCATATATTGTTATGTTATATCCTAATGTATCGGCTTTATCTATTATTTCTTGCCATAAATCATTTCCACTTGTTCTCCATACCCAAAATTTTGATGGAAGATTATTAATATCAATTTTGTCGGTTGCGTTATCAAGATATCCTTCTTGGTAAGTTTTTGAATGTGTTACATAGTAATGGAATCCATCTTTTGCTACACCTAATAAATAAGTTGTATCTTGCCATCCTTTATTTTCGAGCCAAATATTAGTATAAAGATTATCTTTTGCTTTATACCAATTACCCAGAAGTGAATAAAATGACATAAATAGACATAATATGCTAGCACCGCTTATTAAAAGTATAATTTTCTTTTGGCTTAATATTAAATTAGTATTAAAAGCTTCGTAAAATAAAACTGGTAGTATAATAAAAAACATTGGAAGATAGAAATAACTGTATCTTGAAAATAATCCCTCACTTTGATTTGGATGAATCATTGCATATATGTGTAATTTGGTTAAAAAGTAGTGTGATATATAACTAAACCATAGTATAAAAATCAGGCTACGCGTTTGAAATGTCGAATGCTTTTTTTTCAATAATTCAAAGCTAATTAGAAATAAATAAATTGTGAGTGCGCCCCCAATCCATGCCCAAACGCCTGTCGAATAAGAACCTGTAGAATCAAGATGATAAAAATATTCTAGGATTTGTCCTAGAGCAAAAGGAATATCCTTACATAGCTCTAGAGTAAATTGTATAGTATGATTAGTAATTTCATTATTTTTTAATTGTTCTTTAAGAAAAAAAATATATAATGGTATAGCAAATATACAGAAACTTAAAAAATAGAAAATAACTACTATAATTTTTCTTTTCATATTTTTGGTTTGCAATACATTATTAATAAAAAATAGTAATAATAAAGGGAAAATAATAAAAACACTTCCATATTGACTATAAATAGCTCCAATATTTGAAAGAATAAATAATCCCATTTTCCAGTATGTGAAGCTATTATTACATTCTATATAAAAATAAAATGCTATAAATAAAAAGAGAAGCATTAATGCATATTCAGAACATTCTTGTATACAGTATACCCAATGATAACAAACAGCTAATGATATACAAGTAATATAGCCTATATATTTATTGGATAATTTTTTTACTGTTAGAAATAAAAATATTCCAGAAATAAAACCAATTACAACATTAAAAAGTCTAAACCATAAAATGGATAAGCCTAATTTAAGCCAAAAATGCATTATAAAATTATAAAGTGGGGGTTGAAATGTACTTATAATTTTTCGGTATAATTCTCCTGTATATATAGAAGCTTGTGAGTAATGATATTCAATCCATTCGTCCCCCCATAAGGCAGAATGTGTCAATTGAAATAACATGGTAAATATAAAAAAGAAAAAGGTAATAATTAAAAAGATAGCTTCTTTTTTCTTTTTTATATAAATGAAAAATTTAATTTGCTTCATTTGGTTTTCCTTTTTTGAAAATAAATAATTTACTAGCAATATAATTTAAAACTATGACTAAGATATTAGAATTTAACTTGATAAATATATCATTGAATAATAATCTTTTGACTAAAATATACATACATGTCCAATCAACAAGCCCTGTTATTAGCCTACACATAAAAAAAGAAATGATTTCTTTACATATATCACACCGTTTGTTGACTGTGCTATGAAATACCCATTTTCTGTTTGTAATATATGCAAATGAAATAGCACAAATCCAGGCTAATATTGTACTACTCATAATGCTAAAGTTTAATAGATGAGCTATAATCCAATATGATATAACATTTATCAATGTAGTACAAATTCCAAAGAAAAGATATAAAACTATATCTTTGTAATTATTATATAACTGTTTCATATTATTAATTGTTTATACTTTTTTTGAAATAATAAAAATCACCTAAGGCTTTCCATCCAATTTTAATTATTTTATGGATGTTTATAGAGTTAGTTCCTTTTTGACGAGATTTAAATGATATAGTTTTAAAAAGAATATTTTCTTTATAGTATGCAAAATATGTAGTTATCATAATATTAGGAAGGTTATAGTCAGTGGGCATTTTATTTAAATATTTTCCCAAGGTATTTACCTTCATTAGTCTAAAAGGTGCATTTGCATCTGGTATATTGACTCCAAAGTAAATTTTTAATAGAAAACAAACTATTTTTTCAACGAATGCTCTATTTTTTCCATCTTCTCTAATATTTCTATGACCAAAAATGCCATCATACTGTTCTCTCAATTTCCAAAAATCTTCAAATTCGTCTGGATTAGTTTGTCCATCAGAATCTGTTTGGAATATATAATCTGCATTATGTTTAATGGCATAAGAATATAAAGCAATTATTTTTGGACCATGTTGCTTATTTGTATTAGTTAATATTTCTAGCTGAGGATACTTTTTTTGAAAATTTTCAAGTATCTCATGAGTTCCATCAGTACTTCCACTATCAGCAATAACCAATTTAGAATTAATATTTTTATCTTTTAAGATTGGATACCATTGTTTAAAAACATTCTCGATATTTTCTTTTTCATTATATGCAGGCATCACAATAAATAAAGTATCTAGACTGTTATTTTTTTGCATAAGCAGTCTTATTCCTCCTAACACTTTTTGATTTATAAGATTAAGCTGGTTTGTTTTTAGAGTTTTTTATAATATCATTTATTATTTTTATTAAGAGTTCATAATGTTTGTTAGGTGAAAACTTTTTTTCTAATCTATGAAGACTATTAGCGCCCATCTTCTGAACTTTTTCATCATCATCCAATATTTTGATTTTTTCAATCATTTCGTCTATGTTGTATGGGTTAAAAAGATATCCGTTATATCCGTCAACAACTAATTCTGGTAAACTCCCAATATTGCTTGCTATTACAGGCTTACTATATTGAAAAGATTCCAAAGCAGTGTTAGGGAGGTTATCATACCAAATAGAGGGAATTAATGTAAATCTAGAATTTTTTATAACATCTTCTAGTTCTGCTCCAGTTTTAAAGCCTATAAATTCGATGTTTTTTAGATTTTTTTCTTGTATATATTTTTTTAAGTGAAGTGCTTCATCTGTTGTATCATCTCCCATAATCTTAACTTTATGGTCAGGAAGCTTTTCATAGGCTTTTACCACAGTATCAACACCTTTTTCGACTGCAATCCTCCCAAAGTATAGACCATACTCGCCAATGATTGGTTTGCTAATTTGAGTCCTACTTGTTGTAAAAGTTGGGATACAATGAATTTTAGCTTTGCTAAATCCATTTTCAACTAATTTATTTTTTAGATATCTAGATGGAGTAATAAAGGCATCTATATCTTTGTATATATGAAGTAATTGATGTATTTTCATTGAAAATACACGGATGAAGGATGCAGCTAGTGAATTTTTTACGCAGCGTTTTTTAATACAACTTCGATAACCTTTTGTCAGACAATCTTCACAGATATCTGTTCCACATAAGAAATCAAAACGTGGACATAACAAAAAATAATCAGAAAGACGTAAAATAACAGGAACTTTCATTTGTTTTGCTCCTCTGATAACGCTAGGAGATAATTTGTTTACAAAATGAATGATATATACAAGGTCAGGCTTGGTATCTTTAATTTCTTTTTGGATGGCTTTTTTTACTTCAAAAGAATAGATACTTCTTGTCATCATCTGCCAGATACTCTTAGGAGTTTTCTTATATTCTTCGAAATAGGTAACATCTCTACCACCAATTGGCTCCACAAAATATTTTGCATATTCTGTTTCTACGTTTTTATTAGAATGAACCGAGAAAGGAATAACTTCGTGTCCATGTTCTTCTAGTATTTTTTTGATATTAAACATATATTTTTCTGGTCCGCCAGAAATAAAATATCGATAATTAACTAATAGGATTTTCATGGCTTGCTATTATCCTTTGATTGGTTTTTATTTTATATAAAAGTGAGCATACCATTCAGAAAATGCTCTTAGACCATCCCTTAATGATGTATTTGGTTTAAAGCCAAAATCTTTCTCTAAAGGAGTAGTATCCGCATAAGTTATAGGAACATCTCCAGGTTGCATTGGAACTAATTCTTTATAATTTTCAAAATCATAATCGGCAGGCAAAACTCCAGCTCTGATTAGTTCTTGTTGTAAAATATCTACAAAATTTAGTAGTTGTTCTGGTTGATTATTGCCAATGTTATAGACTTGATAGGGTGGAAGAGGAAGGCCATCTTCTCCGTTTGCTTTTTCTGGTGCGTGTTGAATAACTCTTAAAACACCTTCCACAATATCGTCAATATAAGTAAAATCTCTTTGACAATTTCCATAGTTGAAAATTTGTATTTTCTTTTTAGCTCGCAACTTATCAGTAAATCCAAAGTATGCCATATCTGGTCTTCCAGCAGGACCATATACAGTAAAAAATCTTAGACCTGTGGAAGGAATGTTATATAATTTTGCATAAGCATGTGCAATAAGTTCATTGGATTTTTTGCTAGCAGCATAGAGGCTAACAGGATTGTCTACTTTATCCTCTGTGCTATAAGGCACTTTTTTATTTGTTCCGTAAATGCTAGAAGAACTTGCATAAACAAAGTGTTCTACGCCTTTTTTTGCTTTATCGTAGGAATGGCGACAGGCTTCCATTAAATTGTAAAAACCAATTAAATTTGACTCAATATAAACATCAGGATTTACAATGGAATATCGCACACCTGCTTGAGCGGCCAAATTTACTACAATATCAGGTTTTTGCTGTTCAAATATTTTTTCAATGAAATCTTTATCTGCAATATTCCCTTTTATAAAAGTAAAATTAGACTGTTTTTCTAATTCATTTAATCTATATTTTTTGAGTGTAATATCATAATAATCATTTAAATTATCAATACCTATTATGGCAGTATTTATATATTCTTTGCATAATCGTTTGGATAGGAAGGAACCAATAAAGCCAGCTGCTCCAGTAACCAATATTGTTTTATTGTCCAAATTAATATTATATTTAACCATAATTTAATCCTTCATCTGCCGAGCAATATCAGCATTCACAATTTCTTCTCCAGATTTATCTTTTAGTTGTTCCATCGATGCCTCTGATAGTCCATTGTTAATTGTTGCATGTAAGTCACAAGTGCTACATTTATCAAGCTCTTCTTTGGTGATTTTTCCATCTCTTAATGCACGCACAATACGATTTTCAAACATACTATAAGGATACTTACTAAACAGTGCTTTGGTCTTGTGTATAATTACCCAGATAGCTGGCTTCCAGATATATTTGTGCATCGCAGGTGATACTGAGCCAATCATCCAGCAATTTCTATCACAATGTCGTACTTTTTTTCGGACTTGTTCTGCTTTGGGACTATTCCATAATTCATCCCATGATTGCCGATTGAGATTTCCCATGACTTCTTTGTCTTTGGTTCCATTGCATGGCATCACATCTCCATAGGGGTCAATAAAAAAAGTATCAAAACTCATATCACAGGGGAGTAATCTTTTTTGACCATAAATATAATTGATAAGACCATGATTAAAATAAGCCCGAAACCATTTCTTAGGGCTGTTGCTTCTAAGTAGTTTATTGATAAGAGATTCAAAATGCTGTGCTACCATGGGACGATTTTTAATAATATTTTTCGCTTCTACAAAATAAAAACTATTATGCAGAGAAGCTGTTGCAAATTCCATTCCCATTTTATTTGAGATTTGATAGAGAGGTACAAGGTCTGGTGCATTTTTATCCTGTACTGTCATACCAAACCCCACATCTTTCATTCCCATCTTTCGAAGGGTTTTGAGGGTCTGATAACCTCGTTGATATCCATTTTCCAGTCCTCGGATTTCATTGTTGGTTTGTTCAAGACCTTCAATAGAGATGCGAATACCTACTTGTGGAAATTCTTTGGCGAGGTCTACAATACGGTCAGTAAAAAAGCCATTCGTAGAGATAACAATACGGTCAGATTTTTTATAGAGTTCTCTAACAATCTCTTTTAGGTCTGTTCTAATAAAAGGTTCTCCTCCTGTGATATTTGTAAAATACATGTTGGGAAGTTTTTGAATAGTTTCTATAGAAATTTCTTCTTCAGGTCTAGAAGGTGCTTTGTATCGATTACACATGGAACATCTTGCATTGCATCGGTAAGTGACAATCACTGTTCCATTTAGCTTTTTTTCTATCTTTTTAGACATGTTCGTTGTTCCCTTCTGCTTATTGATAAAGAAGTAACATCTTATCAACTACATCATCCCAACTATATTTATTACAAATATAATTGGCAGCCATTGCTTTATACATAGCCACTTTATCAGGATTATCAAGTAATAACTGTATTTTATCTTTTAAATCATTTACATCGTTCTTTTTGAAAGAAAGTGCTTTGTCTTCTACAACATCCTTACACTCTGGAATATCTGATATTAAGCAGCAATTCCCATAACTCATTGCTTCTAGAAGACTAAGTGGCATACCTTCTAGTTCGCTTGGCAAGCAATAGAGGTAAGCGTTGCTATAGAGTTCTTCTAATATCTGTCCCTGAACAAATCCAGTAAAGACAATCCGAGGGTCGTTGTCTGCAAGCTGATGAAGCCATGTGATATAGTCCTCCGAATCACTGCTTCCTCCAGCAATAACCAGTTTGATATTGGTTTTTATTTTTGTATAAGCTTGTATTAAAAGATGAATTTTCTTTTCATCTGTCAAGCGAGCTAATGCAAGAATATAAGAATCTTTGGTTAAGCTCCATTTATCCAAAATAGACTTCGCTGGTAATATTTGTGGTCTGTTGACTCCATTAGGAATATAGGTAGTCTCTCTTTTATAAGCAGACCTAAAATACTCTTGCATACCTTTACTTAACACAATAATTTCATCTGCATATTTCGCCATCATTTTTTCACCATATTTTATATAGTGAGCTCCCCAAGTACCCTGCCAACGAGGTCTGGCCCAATCAGCACCGTGATTTTGGCAGATGACTTTTTTACCAAAAAGCCTTGGCATCCAACAAAACACCGCAGGGCCTTCTGCATGAATATGCACAATATCATA
>CAOJZE010000024.1 GCA_948466095.1 uncultured Clostridium sp. | reverse complement strand
TTTACAGATACAATAAAGTATTTGATAGAAAAAGAGATATTCCAAAATGGAATTCGAGATTTACAAACAATAATACCGACTAAAAGAAGTGATGAATATTTTAAAAATGGAGGTATAAACAAATGAGTGAAGAATTATTGCAAAGAGATTTAATTAAACATCCAGATAGAATTGGCAACTGGTTATTCTATAATATAGGAGCAACAACGATAAAAAATTTAAAACAAAATAATATAATTGAAAACATAGATTATGGAGATATAGAAAATAGAAAACCAGATGGAATAATAGTTTTTAACAAAAAGGTAATTGCTATAATAGAAAATAAAAAACCTAGTGAATTTAATACAGAAAGCAAAAAAGCTAAAGCAATAACTCAAGCTTTAGAAGTTGGTAGGGCTTTAAATTCAAAATTAGCAATTATTACAGATACAAAGGAGACACTATGGATTAACTGTTTTAATGGTGAAAAAATTTTAGATGAAGATGGAAAAGTTCTTACAACAAATTTTGACTACAAAGACAGTGTAATAGGAGTATTAATACAACAGATATTGGATAGCGTAGATGAAAGAAATTCACAAATTAAGACTGTTGAAAAGAGGGATCCTACTCCGCTTGCTAAACAAATATGGCAGGATATTTGGACTGTTAGTGGTGCAACACCAGAAAATTGCCTATATACTTTTGTTGAAATTTTTATATTTAAATATTTAAGTGACTTAAATGTTTTAAGAGGAATTTATAATTTTAATAATATAATAGAAATGTATAAAACTAATACCGAAAATGAAGTTTTAGAAACATATGCTAAAACAGTAAGACCAAAAATAAAAGAACTTTTTCCTAGAAGTGAGAAAGACAATACAACGATTATAAATGGAACAATTTTTGTTAGCAAAGATGATAAAGCTATTGAAGGTTATAGTGGAGTTTTTAGAAAAATCTTATTTAGATTTAAAGATTATGGAAAACTACAAAATATTGACTATGATTTTAAGAGTAAGCTTTTTGAAAGTTTTTTGAAAGAAAGTATTAGTAAAAAAAATTGGGGACAATTCTTTACTCCTTTAAAAGTTGTAAAACCAATGGTAAAAATGGCTGATATAAGAGAGGATATGAAGATATGTGACCCAGCTTGTGGAGTTGGAAAATTTTTATTAGAATCTATTTTGCCGAGTATAAAAGATTTATTTTTGATTGATAATGGTCATTTAAAACAAAAAATAGAATTAAGAGGATTTGATAAGGGATTCGATAAAGAAGAGCAAAGAACAATTATATTAGCAAAAGCTAATATGTTAATATATTTTTCCGATTTAATAAAAGAAAATGTAAATATTACTAAAGAATTTTCAAAAGTTTTTAATGATACTTTTATATTAAAAACTAATTCAATATTGGGAACATTAAGAGATCCAATAGAAAATGAATATGATTTAATATTGACTAATCCACCATATGTAACTAGTGGTAGTAGTAATTTAAAAGAGGAAATAAAGAAGGATGAAACATTAGAAAATTATTATAAAGTAAACGCTTTAGGAGTAGAAGGATTGTTTATGGAGTGGATTGTAAAAGCTCTAAAACCTCAAGGTAAAGCATTTATAGTAATACCAGATGGAATATTAAATAGACAAAATGATTCTAATTTGAGAAAATTTATTATGGATAATTGTTATATTGATGCTCTTATTTCATTACCTTTAAACACATTTTTTACTACAAATAAAAAAACATATATATTGGCATTAACTAAAAAACAAAATATAAATCAAATACAAAAAGAACCAATTTTTTCTTATATTGTAAGTGATATAGGTGAAACTTTAGATATTAATAGATTTGAAACAGGAGAAAATCAATTAGAATATGCAGTACAATTGTTCAATCAATTTAAAGGAGCTAAAAATTATTTTAAAACTGATGATAAGAGATGTAAAATAATACCAATAGATTTCTTTGAAAAACAATATCAAAAAGATTGGATTGTAGATAATTTATGGAATAATGAAGAAAAGATACAATTAGGTATGATAGAAAAACCTAAAGTTATGACTGTTTCAGAATTTAGCAATTTTATAGGAGAAGTATCAAGTGAAATATCAGAATATCAATCTTTGTTTTTAGAAGTAGATGAAAAAAAAAAGAATGATGTAGAATGGGAAAAATACAAAATTAAGGATATTTTTGAAATATCAAAAGGAAAATCAAAATATACTAAAAAGTATGGTCAAGAACATAAAGGTATATTTCCAATTTATTCAGCTTCTAATATTGCTCCATTAACATATTGTGATTCATATGACTTTGATGGAAAATATCTTACATGGGCTTCAAATGGGTTTGCAGGGTATATGAAAGTATTAGATGGTAAATTTTCTATTAATGGAGATAGAGGCATTTTACTTCCAAGACAAAATAATATATTATTAGAGTACATAAAAATAATATTAGAACCGAAACTTAGAGAGTTAGCTAAAGGAAGAAAAGGTGAAAAAGGTAAAGATGAATTTACAAAAGTATATCCATCAATGATAGAAAACATAGAAATACTGTTACCAATAAATAAAGAAACAATGGAAATTTCTGTAGAATACCAAAATGATGAATTATACAAATATAAAATCTTATCTGAATTTAAGAATAAAATTAATCAAAATAAGTCTAAAATTACAAATAATAACTTAGATATAAAAGGTTTTGAAAAAACTAAAAAATATAAGATTTCAGACTTGTTTACTATTGAAAAGGGGCTTTCTAAATATACAAATAAATACTTTGTCAAAAACAAGGGTAATTTTCCAGTATATTCATCTCAAACATTTAACGAAGGAATTATTGCAAATATAAACACGTATGATTATGATTGTAATTGTATTACGTGGACAACAGACGGAGTTTATGCTGGAACAGTTTTTTTACGAAATGGTAAATTTAGTATGACAACTCATTGTGGAGCATTAATGTTAAAAAAAGAATTTGATGGCATTATAGATTTAGAGTATATATATGCTGTGCTATTTAACAAATTAAAACAATTTGCTAATGGAGAACAAAATAAAAGAGTAACTGTAAATATAATAAAAAATATATATGTAGATATTCCTTTAGATAAAAACAATAAAATAGATATAGATAAGCAAAAGGAATATTCTAAAACATTCAATAAATTTAAATTAGCTAAAAAGGAAGTAATTTCAAGATTGGATAAACTTTTAGAGATTAATATAATTTAGATTGGTAATACTATTTTCAAAGGAGAAAATTAATATTTTATATTATCTCCTTTGAATTAAAAGTTATATTAAATTTTTATTTGTTGAAATTTATAAAAATTATGATATACTTTAATAAATTGATTGATATTTGTATCAATCGTTAAAGGTGTGAAAAAAGTTGTAGATATCTACGTTGTTCGCACCACAGACAATTTTCGTCGAACTTTTTGAAAGCCTTGATATAACTTAATTTTAAGACTATAAAAATTTGATGGACACAAAAATCTTATTCCAACTCTTAGGAGTTGGACTTTTTTTTGACTAAAACTATTGAGAAAAGGAGGTTTTTGTGATATTATGTTACATATTATTAAGAAACAAATCAATATGAGTGATGAATTACACTCTAAGATTAAGTGGGTGTGTCGTATAAACTCCATGGAACAACAACCCGAAATCATTGAGCGAGTGTTTAAGAATAATTGAACATACGAATTTAGAGTATGTAGAGCCCCATAGAGTAATCATAAATAACAAATTATGCTATATTGGTTTATTTGTGTTTTTTAAGAGAATTATAGAGATAGTTAATAATAAATATAAAACTCTAAAGTGCTAATAGCCAAACCTATGCTATGTGGCACTTTTTTAGTTGCCTTTCTATTCATAATTTGGAAGGAGGAACATTTATAGAATGAATGGAGAAACAAAAAGGCAGGAATTAGTGCAAAAGATATGGAACACAGACCAGCTTTTCAGCAAATGCTAATAGATATGAGAGCAGGAAAAATTAACTATATCGCAGCGTATAAGTTAGATAGGATTACTCGTAGTGTTCGTGATTTAGAGGTGCTAATATCAGACCTAGAAAAGCATAATTGTTATTTGATGTGTGATAGGGATGATGTAAATACTAGCACAGCTATCGGTAGATTAAAAGCTATCAAACAATAGCAAATATTCTAAATGAAGAACAAGTACCAACACTTACAAAAGCAAAATGGAAAGACTCTACAATAGAAAAAATGATAAACAACAAAATATATATGGGAGATTATGAAAGATTTAAGAGAGTCGGAAAAGAACAAGGAAAAGAGCCAGTTATTTATAGAGACGTTGTAGAGCCAATAATTTCACGCACTATGTTTGATGAAGTACAAGCCCAAAAAGAAAAGAACCAAAGAGCATTTTACAGAGATAGAGTTTATATATTTATGCAAAAGTTAATCTGTCCAAAGTGTGGTAAACTAATGACTTGTAAAGGAGCAGGTGGCAAAAAGAAAAAATATATGTATTATCATTGCACAGACTGTAAGCTATATTTAAGAGAAGATTTAATTGAAGATGTAACAATGGATTTAATTATGAATTTAATTGAATATGATATGACAGTAAAGCAATACTTCTTCCCTGTTTTAGCAGATAAAAAAGAAAGAGATACAGCGAAACTAGATAAAGAAATTGCAAATTTGAAAAATCAAAAGGACATAATTAAAGAAGCATATATCAAAGAAATTGTAGAAGTAAACGGCTTTTCCGAGGATTACAGAGTAATTGAAGAAAAACTGAACTTATTAGAAGAAAAAAGAAAATATATGTTGAAAAACATATTAAAAATCATTTATTTGGATATATTTTAGATATATTTCAATGCTAGAATAAATTTAGCATTGAAATTTTTTATGCTAATTTTATGATTTTAGGAGGAAAAAATATGTCAAAAAAAGTAATTATTGTAATTATTGTAATTATTCTATTAGGAGGAATAGGATTTCTTTTGATTCCTAAAGAAGAAAAAACAAAAATAAGTACCCAAATTATGGGAGAATTAAAGGATAACAAAATAATATCTTCTAATGCAAACAATACAAATGCAAAGATGGTATATATTGAACCAGGAAAAATAAGTAATTTTGACAAAGGCTATTATTATATTAAAGATGAGGATGATAGAAGAAACATAAAATATTTTGATTATTCTGCAAAAAAAGAAATTTATTTGTGTAATAAGCCAAATTGTAAGCATGATACAGAAGATTGTAGTTCATATTTAGAGATGGCAGAATCAAATGACTTATTTGTATATAATAACTATTTATATTTAGTATCAGGTAGTGGAAGTAGTGTAACAGTAAGCCTTAATTTCGAAGAAGATGGCACAGCTTTGGATCAAACAGGAGGTTCAACACCTATCATATATAGAATGAATTTAGATGGCACAAATAAAACAAAACTATTTGAATGTCCATCCGGAGTAGAACTTACTTCAAGTTTCATATTTGAAGGAAATAATTTATATACATTCTTTTTGAAAAGCAAATCAATAGAAATTGCAAAATCTTCTTATACATCAATGGAAACAAATCGAGATTTAGTAAAGATAAACTTAGAAACAAAAAAATACGAAGAAATATTTAATAGTAAAAACAGAAGTATTATTCGGAATATATAATAGAAAAATAGTTTGGGAAGAAATTGTATATAAAGAAGATCCAGAAAAATTTTTAAACAATGATGATAAAGACTTAGAAAATTTAAGAAATTCTACTAAAAAAATAAAACTTTTTGATTTATCTAACAAGACAGAAACAGAAATTTATCAAGATGTTAATAAAAATATAAATGGCATACAATATGCAAATGGTAAAGTTTATTTTGTAGCAGATAAAGGACAAAAAATAGAGTATATCGATTTAGAAACAAAACAAAAACAAACATTATGCGATTTACCAAAAGGAGGAGTAAGTCTAAATGGAATATATGATAACAAATTACAATATTGCTATTACACAGGAAGTGAAGCAAAAATAGATAAAGCGTATTATATAGACTTAGAAACAAAAGAAAGCAAAGAATTTAAACTATTTGATAAAAATAGATATTTGGTAGAAATATTAGCTGAAAACGAGGAATTTTACTTTGTAAGAACAGGATATGAAATGGGAGCTGAATACACAACTTGGGCAGGTACAAAACAACAAGACATAGAAAAAGAAAACTATGGATTAATAAAGAAAGAAGATTATTGGAATTCAAAACCAGAATATATAAGTATGAAAAATACTTAAAAATATAAGGAGAGAACTATGTTAGAAGTAATTAATTTAAGCAAAAGCTATAATGAAAAAAAGGCACTTGATAATATAAATTTTAAACTAGAAAATGGATTGGTAGGGCTACTTCGGACCAAATGGAGCAGGGAAAAGTACATTAATGAATATTATAACAGACAACTTAAATGCAGATACAGGAAAAATCTTATGGAACGGACAAGAAAGTAATGTATTAGGTGCAAAATATAGAGAAATATTAGGATATATGCCACAGGGGCAAGGATTATACAATGGCTTTACAGCAAAGAGATTTTTAAATTATATTGCAGTATTAAAGGATATTCCAAAAGAAGATATAGAAAATCAAATTGAAAAAGTAAGTAAAAGTGTCAATTTACAAGATGAACTCGGCAAAAAAATTGAAATGTATTCTGGAGGAATGAAACAAAGATTATTAATTGCAACAGCCATTATAGGAAATCCAAAACTACTTATCTTTGATGAACCAACGGCAGGACTAGATCCAAAAGAGAGAATTAGAGTGAAAAAAATAATGAGTGAACTTGCAAAGGACAAAATAGTAATAATTGCAACACATATAGTTCCAGATATAGAAAACATTGCAAATGAGATTATTATTCTGAAAAATGGAGTATTAAAAGAAAAAGATACACCAGAAAAATTAATCAATAAATATGCGAAAAATGGAAATTTAGAAGATGTATATATGAATATCTTTGGAGAATAAGGAGGAAAATAGAATTTGAGTAGAACCATTAAATATGAATTCTTAAAAATATTTACAAGCAAACTATTTTTATATACATTACTAGCATTTGTATTAGCAGATACTGTAATACTAATTTATACAGGAAATATTGTAAAAAAAGATGAAATTCCATATTCGGCATATAAAATCTTAAATGAAGAACTAAAGGATTTGCCAGAATCAGAAAAAGAAGAACTAATAAATAAAGAGTATGAAAGAAACAATGCTTTTAGCATAATAACTAATATAATAAACAATAAAAATAGTGAGAGTGAATATATAAGAGAATTTGCAGAAAGCCTAAAAAATGAAAATAAAGAACTTTATGATAAATACATAAATGAATATGAAAATAGAACTTATAAATATACTGGCGATGAAGCAAAAGAACTTGAACTTTTTGAAGAAATCAAAAAAGAATATGATGAATGTAAAAATTATAAAAATACTATTACTGGAATTTTAGAAAAAGCAGATGACCTAGAAACAATTTCAATTTTTCAAGAATCAGAAGATGATTTTTCAAATAAAAACATAAAAGATACAGCAAAAAACTATGAGAAGATGCTTAATGTAGAAGTGCATTATATTCCATCAAAAGGAATTGATAGTTTTACAAACATGGGAATAACAGACATTTTCATAGTTCTCATGATATTTGTAATGGCAACTATCATCATATATGAAGAAAGAGAAAAGAATTTATTTCCACTTATTAAAAGTACAAAGAACGGAAGATGTAAAACAATCTTGTCAAAAATTTTTGTAATGTTTATTGCGATTTTGGCTATTTCGCTTATTTTATATGCTGTAAATTTTATTTATTATGGAATAACAATAGGATATGGAGATTTAAGTGCAAATCTACAATCCATAAATACATTTATTTATTCTACATTGCAAATAAGTATTGGTGGATATATTGCTTTATTCTTAATTACAAAAATAGCTGTATTTTTTATAGTATCACTTATGATATTATTGGTTTCTAATCTAGCAAAGAATAATACTTCAAATTATATTGCTTTAATTTTAATATTTGGTATTAGCTTTTTGTTATATAAAACAATAGATCCTATTTCAAAATATAATGTATTTAGAATAATTAATATTATAAATCTAATAGAAGTAAATAGTATCTATAAAACATATATGAATCTAAATATTATGGGAAATATGCAAAATATATTACATTTAAGTCTGTTTTTTGCTATAATATTATTGTTCATATTTGGATTTGCGAATATTTGGATTTTTACCAAAAGAAAAGATTTAGGACTTACAGAGAATCGTTTATTAAAAAGACTAAAGAGTATCACGATCATTAAGCCAAGAATATTTACAAAAATTTTTTGGTGTGAACTTTATAAAATGATGATAATAAATAAGGTGCTTATTATTCTTCTACTTTTTACAGTAATTCAAATATATAGTTTGAATAATGCAAACAAAAATATATCTTTTAGTGAGAATATATACAAAAATTACATGAAAACATTTAGTGGAAAACTGACAGAAGAAAAAGAAAACAGTATACTTAAAGAACAGGAGAAATTTGAAAAAGCAAAACTCGCCATAGAAAATATAGAAGAAAAAGTACAAAATGGAGAAATAAGCAAAGAAGAAGCAATAAGATACAAAGAACCATATAACGAAATTTTAAGTAGCGAAGAAATATTTTTAAGAATAATAGAACAATATGAACAAATAAAAGAAAATCCAAAAGCAGAATTTGTTTATGATACAGGATATAATGAATTATTAAGAGTAAATAAAAATGCTTTTATAGAAAGTGATGTTTATTTAATTGTTATGGCAGAAATAGCTTTTTCAGTCATTTTTGTAATGGAATATAAAACTGGAATGAATAAGATATTAAATACAACACCTAAAGGAAAAACAGCAACTACAAAAGCAAAAATAATAGTTTGTTTGATTACAGGGTTAATGATTTTTATGATTAGCATAATACCAGAAATAATTAAAATAGGACAAATATATGGATTTGACAATATTACAGCAAGTATAACAAGTTTAAGAAGTTTTAGCAGTTTACCTTCTGGAATTAGTATATTAGGGTTTACAATTATATGCTATTTGGCAAGGTTTATAATATTTATTAGTATAATATTATTTATATTATGGATCTCATTAAAATTAAAAAATACAACTTATACTATATTAGTGGCAAGTACAATAATGCTAGTACCTATAATAGTAGCAAAGTTAGGTATTGAATTTTTAAATATAATAAGTGTAGATAAAATACTAAATTTAAGTAAAATAATACTTATGGATAGTAGCCTAAAATGGTTATATATAGCAATTCCAAGTGTTATTGGAACACATAGTTATGAAAGATTATTAAGGAAAGATAAGATATAATTATGAATAGAATTTTGGTAGTAGAAGATGAATTCCCAATAGTAGACTTAATAAGTATTGCACTAAAAAATGTAGGTTATGAAGTAGATTATGCTTTAGATGGAGAAAAAGGAGCGAATTTAATAGAAACAGGCAAGTATGATTTAGCTTTGCTTGATATTATGCTACCAAAATTTAATGGATATGAGTTACTAGATTATGCAAAAACTATGGAACTTCCTGTAATATTTATAACAGCCAAAGGACAACTGAAAGACAGAACAAAAGGATTAGATATGGGGGCAGATGACTATATTGTAAAGCCATTTGAAATAGAAGAATTAATTTCAAGAGTAAATGCAGTTATTAGAAGATGCCACAAAAAAATAGAATTAGGAGATATACAAATTAATTTAGAAAGTAGAATCATAAAAAAACAAGGAAATGAAATAAAATTAACACCAAAGGAATTTGATTTGTTTATATATTTATATGAAAATCAAGATAAAGCACTAAAAAGAGAAGATATACTAGAGAAAGTATGGAGTGATGAAGAATTGGATTCTCAAACATTAACACTTCATATACAAAGAATAAGAAAAAAGCTAGACTTAAATGATAGGCTTAAAACAATTCATGGAGTAGGCTATATTTTTAGGGGGAATAAATGAAATTTGGAGTAAAAATAGTTATATCTGTTATAGCAATCATTTCAATTGTTTTTTCTATTGCAGGTATAGTAATTATAAAAAGTAATTTTAAACATTCATTTGACAAAACAATTAATCAAAGTATAGATTCTCATGTGTTAGAAAGATATGGGATAGAAAATAATATAGCCACGAATATCGAAAAAGATGGAAACATATCAAGAGAAAAATTAAGCAGCTATGCAATCAGCCTTGTTTCATATTTAGGAAATGATAAAAAAATATCAATTTATATAGAGAACGAAAAGATATATTCTAACATTGACATAGATGAAGAAAGTTTAGCATTTTTAAGTAAAACAAATGATGTAAAATATGTAATAAAAGATATAGAAAAACAAAAGTATATATTAGTATCTTCAAGTGTAGAGATAAACAGCCAAAGGATAAATCTTATTAGCAGATATGATATAACAGATGTTTTTACAGAAAGAGATAGGCAAGTCGAGTTTTTTTATAAAGTAGATACTGTAGTTATTGTAATTTCATCTATTGTTATATGTCTATTAGCAGTATTTTTAACTAGACCAATTAGAAAATTAAATGAAATGAGTAAAAAAATAACAAAAGGATTTTATAACGAAAGAGTAAATATAAAATCAAATGATGAAATTGGGGAGCTTGCCAAAAGTTTCAATAAAATGATAGAAACAATAGAAAATAAAATAAACGAATTAGAACTTTCAGTAGAACAAAAAGAAGATTTTATTACAAACTTTACACATGAACTAAAGAATCCAATGACATCTATTATAGGTTATGCAGATATTTTAAAAAGTGGAAAATACGATAAAGAAACAAATATAAAATCTGCAAATTATATATTTAATGAGGCAAAAAGACTAGAAACTTTAGCACATAAATTAATGGACTTAATGGAACTCTCAAATGAAATTGTTAAATTAGAAAGCATAAATGTAGTATGGTTTATGAATAACCTATATAAAGACATACATGAAAGTTTAGGAGATATAGAACTAAAATTAGATATAGAAGATGGATATATAATGGCAGATACAATATTATTAGAGGATTGTTTAAGAAATTTGATAGACAACAGTAAAAAAGCAAACCCAAAGGATAAAATCATAAGAGTAATAGGGAAAAATGAGCAGAATAAATATAAAATTTCAATAGAAGATAAAGGCTGTGGAATATCAAAAGAAGAAATACCAAGAATAGTAGAAAGTTTTTATATGGTAGACAAAGCAAGAGCAAGAGAAAATGGAAGAAATGGCATTGGACTTTCAATATGTGAAAAAATTGCAAAAATTCATAATACAAAACTTATCATTGAAAGCGAATTAAATAAGGGAACTTGTGTATCATTTTATCTGGAGGTGGCAGATATTGAAGAATAAAACATTTTTGATATATATATCACTTATATTAATTACGATACTTTCATTTGCTATCCCTAAAATAATAACAAATATACAAGATAAAAAAATATTGTCAGATAAATATACTATAAGCCAAAAGATACACGCTTTAAATGAAAATGCAAAAAGTGTAGAGTTAATTGAAAAAATATATAGCAAATATAATATGGATAAATATAATGTTCAAGTTTCAGATATCGTAAGTGCAACAGAAACAACAATAGTAAAAGAAACAGAAGGGGATGTGAATATTCAAATTAATGATGAAAATATAGATTACACATTAAATAAATTTCAAGAATTAATAAGACAAAACATTATAGAGAAAGATTTTTATAATCAGTTTTCATCAAAGTTTATTACATATAGAATTTTGGATTATGATAATGACAAGATAAAGTATATGCAGGTAAAAATATTTACACAAGATTCGTTAGATGAAGCTATTGCAAGCATAGAAATAGAAAATGAAACAAATAAAATTATAGCATATACAGTAAAAAAAGAATATTCTGAAATAACACAAAAAGTATTATTGGAATATGCTCAATATTTAGGATTATATAGTATATCTGATGATTGGGAATATAGAGATAATGAATTAAAGTCTAAAACAGCAGGAATAAAAATAATAGGAGATGCTGATGAGAAATATGTTTATGTAAAAATAGTACCTTTTGAAGGATAGAATATAATTATTAGTGGAAAGTAATGGTAAGTTGTCAAGGAGATAATAGATGAGTAAAAAAGTTTTTATAGGTATAATTATAGTAGTGATGTTTGTTGGAGTTACAATACTTTTATCAAATAAATTAAAAACAAAAACATAGATAATCTTGTAGAAGAATATTGCACAACAGATCATTCTTTAGAAGTTGCAGGAGATGCACTAACTGAATGGAATTGCCAACTATGTGGAAAAAGTGCAATCATAAGATGAAAAAAATTATATGAATATAAATTAGAGTTATTATATCATGGTATTGCTACTACAAAAGGATTGATGATTGCATTAGATAATAATATATATGTAAATACAAATTTAAATCCAAATAGGAACAAAATGTAATTCATGCAAACATAATACAATTTCATTTTAAAATACTTTATAAATTTTATTATATATGATATAAAGTATAAAAGAATAATTTTAAAAGGAGAAAAAATGGAAGTTTGGGATATCTTAGACGAGAATGGAAATATAACTGGAGAAACTATGTGTAAAGGTGATAAGAAAGTATGGGAAGAAGGTATATATCACCAAGGAGTTGATGCATGGATAATAAACTCAGAAAATAAAATTCTAATTCAAAAAAGATCACCTAAAAAGAAGCTAGAGCCAAATGTATGGGCAATGACAGGAGGTTCAGTCATAAAAGGAGAAACATTACTAGAAGCATTAAAAAGAGAAACTTTAGAAGAATTAGGAATAGAATTAAAAGTAGAAAATGCGATTAAAATGGCAAGATACAAAACAGACAACATATGGACAGAAGAATATCTTATAAAGCAAGATGTAGACTTAAATAAAATAATTATGCAAGAAGATGAAGTATCTGAAGTAAAATTTGCTACTTTTGATGAAATAGAAGAAATATTTAAAAACGGCATGTTTATAAAAGAAAGATGGGAATTTGTAAGAGAAAAAATAAAAGAATATATAGAAAAGTAGAAAATAAAAGTAATATGATTTTCATATTGCTTTTTATTTTTGTTGTAAAGCCAAAACAAGAATGATATAATTTTTACGTAAAGGAACAGGGATTTTAATGAAAGAAATAAAAACAAATTAAAAATCAGGATTAGATATAAGATTTTTAACATATGCACAAGATTGCCATTCACCTATCCAACCACAAAATCTAAAAATGCACAATTTGAGAACGGTACAAACTTCGAAAAAGGAGAAAGTCAAAAAGAGAAGAACAAAAAATAAATTAATTAAAAGGAGAAAATATGGAAATAAAAGATGCTATAGAATTTATGAAAGAAAAACATAAAGGACAGATGCGAGATCAAGGAACACCATATTATACACATCCTTTAGAAGTAAGCAATATTTTAAAAAGTAAAGGTTTTTCAAAAAAATATCAAATAGTAGGATTGTTTCATGATTTATTAGAAGATACCAACACTACTTTTGAAGAAATTGAGAAACTGACAGACAGTGAAACTGCAATAGCTGTAAAATTATTAACAAAAGAAAATGGCTATATCATGAAAGAATATATTAAAAGAATAAGTGAAAATGAAATAGCTAAAAATGTTAAACTAGCAGATAGATTACACAATCTAAGAGACTCACTATATATAACAAAAGAATTTAGAAAAAAATACATAAAAGAAACAGAAAAGTGGTACACCAATTTGGCAAAAGGTACAATTTTTGAAAAAGAATTAAAAACAATAATAGATAAAATAAAAGAAAAAGATAGTTTAAATCATTAATGAAACATTGATAAAAAGCGAAATGTTAAGTTCAGTTGACAAATTTCAAAGCAAAATTGGTAGAATGCAACCAAACGAAAAAGTTATAATTCGAAAAGAAAGGAAGGAAAATAAAATGAACATTGGAGAAAAATTATATGAATTAAGAAAAGAAAAAAACTTATCACAAGAAGAGGTTGCAGAAAAATTAAACGTATCAAGACAAACCGTTTCTAAATGGGAAACAAATCAAACAACACCAGATTTTGATAAAATAGTTCCACTATGTGAATTATTTGGAATATCAACAGAAGAACTACTTACAGGTAAAAAACAAGAAACAAAAACTGAAAAAGCAGAGCAAGAAGAAAAATATACACCACTTACAAAAGAGCAAGTGAAAATAAAATCAGCAGAAGTAGTAAGTACGTCAGTATTCTTATACATATTATCAGTAATTTTTATAATGGTAGCAATACCAGTTTTAAGAATGAATCCAATATTAGCTAGTGCAATATTTTTATTTATAATAGCTATAGCGACAACAAGAATAGTAAAACACTATATGTCTGTTCCAAAATTTGAAAAAACTAAAAAAGAAGAAAAAGAAGCCAAAGTAGTAAAACAAATAAAAAGCATAATTGAAATATTAGGAGTAATTATATATTTTATAGTTAGCTTTGCAACTATGGCATGGCACATAACATGGATTATTTTTATTATAGATGAAGTAATATGTCAAATAGTAAAACTAATCTTTATGCTAAACGAAAAGGAGGACATCGAAGATGAAAAATAAAGGATTGGTAATTACAATGATTATATTATTAACTATAATAGTGGCTATATTAATAGTAATATTATGCTTAGGAATAAGTGGAAAAATAAGCTTTATGGGATTCATAAGAGCAAAAAGCAAGGACATTGTTTATGATGAAAAATATGAAACAGAAAAAATAGAAAAGATATCAATAAAATCTTCTGCAGGAGATATAAAATTTGAAGAAAGTGACGACAAAAAAATCAGAGTTGTTGTATATGGAGAAAAAGAAAACAAAATAGATGTAGAACAAACTGGAAATACACTAAAAGTAGAATCAATTCAAAAAAGCCATATATTTGGTTTTAATATACGCCTAAATGATATAGTAATATATCTTCCTAAAGAGTATGAAAAAGAAATAGAAATAGACTCTGATTTGGGAGATATAGAAATAGTGAGTCTAGAAAACGCAAGCATTAAAATAGAACAAAACTGTGGAGATATAAATTTAGGAAAAATTAAAAATGCAGAAATTGAAAACGATTTAGGAACAACGGAAATAGAAGAAGTATTAAATAGTTTAAACATAAAATCAAATTGTGGAGATATAAAAATAAAAAAACTAACATTACAAGAAAACTCAAAAATAGAAAATGATTTAGGGGACGTAAAAATCGGAGAAACAAACGATATTTTTATAGACGCACACTGTGATGTAGGTGATGAAAAGATACAAAAGAATAGCAGACAATCAGAAGTGACATTAAAAATAGATGTAGATTGTGGAGACATAAAAGTAGAAAATTAGGAGAAAATAGATGTATTACACATATATGATAAGATGTAAAGATAATTCAATATACACAGGAATAACAACTAATCTAGAAAAAAGAATGCAAGAACATTTTACTAAAGATGAAAAATGTGCAAAATATACAAAAAAACATACTGCAATTAGATTAGAAAGAGCTTGGAAATCAGAAAATAGAGTTTTTGCATCAAAATTAGAATATTGGATAAAACATCTATCTAAACTCCAAAAAGAAAACTTAATTAAAAATCCTAAAAAGCTGGAAGAATTTTTATCAGATAAAATAGAAATAGAAAATTATAGCTTACAACTTTAGTAAACATAAAGCATGAAAACAATTGAAAAATATATTGAAATGAGGTATAATAAAAGAGTAAACCCATGGCAAATGTTTTTCAAAGTATCAGAATGTAAAGATATTACGAAAAACAGGTTTCTCTATAGGAGGGAAAGTATATGACAGAAAGACAGCAGGAGTGGTTATTCAAAACACCACGTATGTACTTCGACACACGTAACGGAATCAACGCTATGTTTCGGGAAAAGCCGGAAACGGCACTTCAGGAGGTGTCTCTTTTGAGACAGTTGTATTGTGAGCTGCACAAACATGACAAACTGACCGAATATGTAATTGACGGTGAGTACCTGTTGGAGCGGCATGGCAAGACAAAGCACATTGAAGATCCGGTACCGAACAAAGAAGCATGCCTGAAACATGGTAGAGCCATCCTGGTTGAAGATTTTTTGGAGCTTACTCATATCGGGGCATATCACACCAAAGATGTTGAGTACGATCCGGAGACTTTGCCTTTCTTAAAGTAACAAAAAGCGATCAACAAAATTGTTCAACAGATCGCAAAACGGACCTCAGACTATCAAAAGTTTGAGGCCCGTTTTTATTTATAAAAACATATTCTAAAACAGAGGTAATAATGGAAAAAGAAATATTAACAATGAAATCAAAAACAAATTTAAGTTGCAAAATATGTGATAGATGTTGTAAATATAGAGGAGATATAAAACTAACTCCAATAAACATTTTGGAAATAAGTAAATTTTTGAAAATAGAAATAAAAGAATTTTTAGAAAAATACACTTATGAAGTAGAAGGAGAAGAACCAGAAATTGCCTTAAAAGGAATTGGTGAAGAAAGAAGATGTATTCTAAATGATGATAAAACCTTTAAATGTAAAA
>CAOJZE010000023.1 GCA_948466095.1 uncultured Clostridium sp. | reverse complement strand
CCATTCAGCTATATACTATTATTTTTTATAATATAGTTTATTATATTTTTGTAAATATATTGCTTAATATTACAGAAACAAGATTGTTCAATTATTCTAGTCAAGGGGTTTACAAAGACAAATTTAATACAGAATATTTTATCGTTAGAGAGGTCTATCTTAACATCGCACGTGTGCTTGGCTTTTTTGTATTGTGGCTAGTAGGAATCACACAAAATATGTCTTGGTTGAAGATATTGTTATTGTTTATTACCATGGCTTTGGTTTTTATCATAAAAATCAGTAGAGATTTGAATAAAGAGGAAAGTAGAGAAAAAGGATGAATGATATATTTTTTATTTTAGCACAAATATTAGCAGTCGTAGCATTTGGATTAGACACACTAGCCATGCAATGTAAGAAAAAATCTGGAATACTTATTATGGGGATTGCTTCTAATATGACATATGCTTTAGAATATGCGTTTTTAGGAGCATGGACTGGAGCGATTTCCTTAGCGATTGGAACAGTTAGAAATATTACCTATTTTATATTTGATAAAAAGGGATTAAAACCCAATATATATGTACTCGTTATTTTTATTTCTTTATTGATAGGTGCTGGGATTTATACTTGGGAAAATGTAAGTAGTTTGTTACCAATGGTAGCAATGATTACATGGACAGTGGCATCTTGGCAAGATAATACGAAATGGATGAGAGTGGCAGAAATTATCATTTGTATCATGTGGATTATCTACGATTTATTGGTAGGAGCCTATATGGGATGTTTAACGGAATTTGTGATACTAAGTTCTGCTACGATTGGTTTATTTAGACATGATAGGAAAAAGAAAGAAGAAGGAGAAAGATAATGGAAAAGATAGCAATTATTTCAGACATTCATTCTAATATAGTAGCATTAGAAGCGGTACTAGAAGATATAAAAAAGAGAAATATCAGTAGAATTTTTTGTCTAGGAGATTTGGTTTTAAAAGGTTCATCTCCTTGTGAAGTAGTAGATATCATAAGGGAAAAATGCGAAATAGTAGTAAAAGGAAATGCGGATAACCATGCAGTTTATCCTTCAAGAGAACATATGGAATGGCACAAAAAGAAATTAGGAAAAGAAAGAATACAATATTTGGATAATTTACCAATGTACAAAGATGTATGGATTAGTGGTAGTCATGTTCGAATGTTTCACGCAACCAAAGATGATTTCAATTATAGAATTTTTGATATTGACCCAATCGAAAAGAAAAAAGTTATGTTCCAAGATGAAAATGGAAAGGAACCAGACATTGTATTATATGGGGATATTCATAAACAATATATGCAAAAATTACAAAATAAAACGATTATTAATGTAGGAAGTGTTGGAAATGCAGTAGAATCGCCTAATTATGATGAAACCATAACCGATATGGAAGAAACAACGCAAAGCTATTATTGTATTTTAGAAGGAGAATATGCTTCTAAGCAAAGGTCTTCGATAGGAATTCAGTTTATTAGAGTACCATATGATATACAAAAGGAGATAGAATTGGCTAAGAAAAATGGAGCACCTAGTATTGATTCTTATATTATGGAGCTAACGACAGCGAAATATAGGCTTTTGAAAAAATAAAAAATAAGAGGTGAAAGCTATGAACTCAAAAATTTATTTAGACAACAATGCTACCACAAAATGTGATGATAAAGTATTAGAAGCAATGCTTCCCTATTTGAAGGAAAGCTATGGAAATCCTAGCAGTATCTATTCTTTTAGCAAAGAAATAAAAGAAAAAATAACACAAGCACGCCAAAACGTGGCACAATTATTAAATGCAAGAGAGGAAGAAATCATATTTACCAGTTGTGCCAGTGAAAGTAATGTAACGGCTATTATGAATGCAGTCAATAATCATCCAAACCAAAAACATATCATTACAACAAAAGTAGAACATGCTTCTATCATGGAAACCATGAAATATCTTGAAACAAAAGGATATAACATTACTTATTTGTCAGTAGATGAAAAAGGTAGAATCCATTTAGAAGAATTAAAAAATGCGATTCAAAAAGATACTTGTCTAATTGCTGTTATGATGGCTAACAATGAGATAGGAAATATTTATCCAGTTAAAGAAATAGGAGAAATAGCCAGAGAAAATAACATTTTATTTCATTGTGATGCCGTTCAAGCAGTAGGAAAAGTAAAAATAGATGTGAAAGAGATGAACATTGATACATTATCCTTATCAGGTCACAAAATTCATGCACCAAAGGGAATCGGTGTTTTATATGTAAAAAGAGGAATAAAATTTAATCCGTTAATATTTGGTCATCAAGAAAGTAATAGGCGTGGGGGAACAGAAAATGTACCTTATATTATTGGAATTGGTAAAGCAGCTGAAATGATTCTTGATGATGAGAACAAGGCAAATGAAAAGATGAAACATTTGAGAGATTGGATGGAAATAAAAATCAAAGAAAAAATAGAAGAGTGTTATATCTATGGAGACCTAGAATATAGACTTCCCAATACTACCAATATTGCATTTAAAGGGATAAAGGGAGAAGAAATATTGTTACTTTTAGAAAATCAGGGTATCTATATTGGAACTGGTTCCGCTTGTAACTCACAAAATATTGAGCCGTCTCATGTTTTAACAGCTATGGGTGCTGACTTGAATGATAGTTCTTCGATTAGAATTAGTTTAGGAAAATATAATACAGAAGAGGAAATTAATCAATTTGTAGATACATTAGAAAAGGTAGTAAAGATGTTAAGAATGAGAAAGTGAATGAAAAATGAAGAAAAGTAAAATTATAGATATACAAGAAACAGAAGCTTGTCCAGGTGATGAGTTAATGAGATTATATAGAAAGAATCCAGAAGAATTAAGAAAAAATGTTTTATTTTCACAAACAAGTATAGATTTTTTTAAAAGTATGGCTGATGTTATGGAAAAACATAAGAGAATATTGACATTTTTTTGGAATGCAATACCAGAAAAAAGATTACCATCTTTAAAAATAAAACTACAAAAGAAAGGAAAATACTATCAACTAATATACTTAAAAGAGAAAGTAAATTATACAGAAAGGCAAAATGAATTTAAGGGAAGAGTAACTCTTAATATAAATCAAAGTAAATTAAAAAAATTACGAAAAGGAAATACAATAATAAATAAAAAGGAGTTGGAAAGATAATGGCAGTTTTAATTGATTTTAAAATATGTGACAATGATAAAGCATGTAGCGGGATGGCAATATGTCCTAACCGGTGTTTTTTCATGGGGAGAAGAAGGTTTAACAATTGATAATAAAAAATGTACATCTTGTGGTAAATGTGAAAAAGCATGTATGGTATCTGCTATTAAAGTAGCAAAAAATGAAGAAGAATATCAAAAAATAAAGAAAGAAATAGAAGAAGACCCAAGAAGTATCAATGATTTATTGGTAGACCGTTATGGTGCAACGCCAATTGATGTGGCAATGATGGGAAATAAAGATGAAATTGAAATAAAAATGCAAGCAAAAAGACCAATGATAATAGAATTATATAATGAAGACTCTATTATGTGTTTATTAAAAAGTATACCCATAAAAGAGATTGCAGATACTTTTGATAAAGAGACAAGATATAGAAAGATAGAAGTAGAGGGACAGGAGTTGCTAGAAAAGTATGAAATAAAAGAATTACCAGCCTTGTTATTTTTTAGGGATGGGAAATTTGTTAAAAAATATGAAGGATATGTTGAAGTAGAAAATAAAGAAGAATTAATAAACTTTATAAAAGATAAGGAAGGATAAAAATGAAAAACCTAGCTATTTGCCTACAAAATTCAGATAAACAAGTAATTCCAATACAAACCATAGAAGCGATAAAAAAAGCAGGTTATCAAAATATCTTTATTCAATGGTATGACGAAGACTGGAAATATACACAACAAGAACAAGTTGATTTATGCAAAAAAATGGGGCTTAACATCATCTTTGCTCATTTAGGTTATCAGAACATAAATGAAATATGGCAAAAAGGGGAAGAAGGAAACCAATTAGTAGAAAGATATAAAAAAGACATAAAAGATTGTAAACAAAATGGAATAACAATGGTAGTAATGCATTTAACGAGTGGACACGAAGCACCAGTATATAATGAGATTGGATTAGAAAGAATTAAAAAGATTGTCAATTATGCCGAAGAATTGGGCGTAAAAGTCGCCTTTGAAAATTTGAAAGCAAAAGGGACGTTGGAAAATATTATGAGAAATATTCATAATGATAATGTAGGAATATGTTATGATGCAGGACATTGCCATGTGTGGTTTGACGATGAGTTTCCCTATGAATTATGCAAAGATAAAATTTTTGCTGTACATCTACATGACAATGATAAATCAGATGATTTACATTTGTTGCCTTTTGAAGGAACGATAGATTGGGAATATGTGATTAGGAAATTAAAACAATGTAATTATGAAGAACCAGTTACATTGGAGTTATGCTATCGCTATCATTACTTAAATATGAGTTTGGAAGAGTTTTATAAAAAAAGCTATGAAATAGGAGAAAAATTAAGTAATATGTGGGAAAATTAAAAACTATAAGATGAAATGGCAAAAAGGAACAAATTGTATAAAATGTTAGAGCCACAAGGGAGAAAGCAAAAAAATATAAAAACAATTAAAAAAATTCAAAAAATGCTTGACAAGTATGTAAAAAATTAGTATAATAAATTCCGTTGAAAGACGAAACGGTCGCTTAGCTCAGCTGGGAGAGCATCTGCCTTACAAGCAGGGGGTCATAGGTTCGAGCCCTATAGCGACCACCATTTTATGGCCCGGTAGTTCAGTTGGTTAGAACGCTAGCCTGTCACGCTAGAGGTCGACGGTTCGAGCCCGTTCCGGGTCGCCATTTTTATTTATACTGTTAAGCTTTAGCTGTTACAGTATAAATATACAAATGAATGAAATTCATTTGTATACATTTTTTGTATTTGCCTTGATAGCTCAGTTGGTAGAGCAAAGGACTGAAAATCCTTGTGTCCCTGGTTCGATTCCAGGTCAAGGCACCAAAGGATAATATCGTCGCACCAGACGAAAAAACGATTAAATCGACTGTAAAAGGTCGATTTTTTTCGTGCCTAAGTATTGAAATTTTCGGAAAGGTGTGATATTATGTTAAACATAATCAAGAAACAAATCAATATTAGTAAAGAACTAAATTCTAAAATTGAGTGGGCGTGCCAATTAAAACTAAAAGGAAAGGAAAAACCTAAAATTTATCAAGGCTCATTAAGAGTTATTGAACATAGCAATTTAGCATATGTAGAGCCCCATAGATTAGTGATAAAAAATAATCTTTATTTATTCTTTAATGAACACGATTATTTTTATGTGAATGATTTGAGAAACAAATATCCGTTATCTCAATTAAAAGATTACATAGCAAGGCATTGATAATTTTAGAGTTTTTAAAAAATTATACTATATTGGTTTATTTGTGATATTAAAAATAAGTTAATATAAATAAATTATAAAATTCTAAAAGTGTCGATAGCCAATGCAAAAGATGAAAAGAAAGTAGCAGGAACTATTACAGCTTTGTAAATTTAAAGAATACGAAATATTTAAGGTTATGAAGATGCTGGAATAAGTGCAAAACATATGGAACACAGACCAGCATTTCAAGAGATGTTAGAGATATGAAGAAAGGCAAAATCAACTATATTGTCGCATATAAGCTAGAATTTTTAAAGAAGAACAAATACTATCCCCTAAAAATGGAGAGATTCCTACATTCAAAAGATAATAGAAAATCGTATTTATATAGGAGATTATGAACAATACAAGAAAATTGGAAAAACACAAGGTAAAGAGCCAATAATTTATATGAATGTTGTAGAGCCAATTATTAGTCGTGCTATGTGAGAGGAGGCACAAATACAAAAAGAGAACTATACAAGAGATAGAGTTTATTTATTCTTTCAAAAATTAAGATGTCCTAATTGTAATAGAATAATGAAATGCAAAGGATCAGGTGGTAAGAAGAAAAAGTTAGATACTTTAAACTTAAATGCTATAACTTTTTCTCTACAACAACTAATGGATGATAGAGATATTGAAAGAGAAAAGCAAATTAGAGATAATACTTTGAATGAAACTATAAAAGAAGAATGGAATAAAAAATCGAAAGAAGAAAAACAAGAATTTATTCCAAAGTTTATGGAATCCGTTGTACTAATAAAAGATGAAAATGGGTATTTACAAATTGATAAAATCAATTTTAGAAGTAGTTATATTCAGCAAATGGTAAAATTCTTTAATAACGGAATATTTGATGTATATGCTCCAGTAGAAGTAAATGGAAAAGAAACATTTATTAGAACAGGCGTAAATATAAATCAAGAACAATTAAATGAATATACAGAAAGATTAAATAAAGAATTTGAAATAGAATTTTATGAAGTTGCACAAATGAATTTGAATAAAAGTTATGGAGATAAAGAAGTAGAATTTGAGATTGATATAGCAAAAGAAAAGCTAATAAGAATGGTAGCAGTAAGAAAAGAAAAAACGTTTCCAACATCACAAGAAGAAAATTTATTGCCTCGCAGAGCCCTCGAATTCTGACATACTTGTCAAAATCGATAGGGGGTTAGCATATTTGGAAAGACAAAATTTTGTAACAATAGTACCACAATTTAAAATAGCAAATGCAGTAATTCACTTTGATGAAACAAGTCCACATCTTCATATAATTGGTATTCCAATAAAAGAACGGATATAAAAATGGAATGAAAAAACAAGTAGCAAAATCACAAATATTTACAAAGGAATCTTTAACAAGAATACAAGACAAAATGAGAAATTGCTGTATAAAATCATTTAACAAAGTATATGAAAAACATTATCAGCTAAAAACAAAAGAAAAAGGAATAAATCAAGATATTCGAGTCAATGAAAAAAGTAAATGATTTAGATTATAAAGGAATATGAAAAAGATTTAAAAGAACACAATAATGAAGTTAGAGAATTAAACTCTATCATTAGACAGAAAGATGAAGAAATAAGAGATTTAACACAAAATTTAGATATAGCAAAAAATACTATTTCAAAGCACAAAAAGAAATAAATATATTAAAACCATTCAAATATTTATGGAATAAACTAATGAAATTTATAAAGAATAAAGTTAGATATTCTAAAAATGAAACCTATAAAAAGTCTATGAAGAACTTAAAAGCGATAATATTTTAAGACAAGAAGATATCGACTTTATAGATAATAAAAACACTAAAAAAAGAAACTATGAATTATAAAACGGAGGTAAAAAATTATGATATTAAAATGTAATAATGAAAAAGTAGTGAATTTGCTCAACTATAAGCATTTACTTATGACTTCGGCACAAGTAATGGAACTGACTGAAAAAGAGCAGAATATTTTTATATTTGAAGTATTATATAATATTTATAGCAATATAAAGAAATTTTATAACTAAAGCATAAAGTTCCTCTACTTTCTTAATAAAAGAGAGGAACTGTATGTTTGCGGTAAAAACTATTATTAAATGAGGTTTGCTAGTCGAGCCTTCGCCAATGCGATAAATGTATTGGCGTCTTTTATTTCGCCTTCATCCATCAAATTTTTTATCTCATCTTTGGGAATTTCCAAGGTTGTGATAAACTCATCCTTATCAAGTTTCTGATCGTGTTTTTTCTTACAGCCCAGTGCAACGAAAACATTTACAGGTTCTTTGATACTTCCAGGATCCTGATAGTGTTTGCCAAGATATTTGATTTCTACAGGAACATATCCTGTTTCTTCAACCAGTTCTCTCATAGCCGTTTGAGCAGAGTTTTCATTATCTTCCGCATATCCCGCAGGAACTTCGATGAGAGAACCCTCGGCTGACAAAGATATAGGCTGGATTACACAAACAACATTTCCGTCAGATGTAACAGGTAGCACGACTGCTGCTGGCTTCTTTTTCAAAAACTCGCGAGTAATCACGTCTCCACTTGGGAGCTTGAATTGTTGGGTCATTACTTTGTAAAAAGCCCCTCCCTCGGTCGGCTTTGAAAAAGGTACAGCCTTGCAATTATTTAATTGCTTCCTGTGTTGATAGATACATGTGTTGTCAAGAAATTCATACTTAGTTTAATGACCTTGACACTTAAAATTATACTATAATTTTAAATAAAATTCAATAGTGTATTTTTTTGCATTTTGGAGTATACATTTTATAAATTATATGATAAAATACATGCACAGTCGATAATCGGAAATAGTGTAAGCATGGGAGTATGTTTTTTCGCAAATAACCACGGCTAAGGCACCACTTATAACAAATTATAGCCATAATTTATTTTCGAAATGGGAGGAAATGTATGAGGAATAATAGTGAGTTTTTTGAGATGTATAGAGAATATTTAAGAATAATTGCTGAAAAATGTACAGAGGAAGAATATATTAGTATTGCAAATGAAATATTTGCTTTACCACATTATAAAATAGATGATGGATTACATGTGTATAGTTCAGAAGATTTTGCACATATAATTATTTCTAATAGGGAATTACAAAGTGTAGATAATAAAGCAGTATATTTGGAACTAGAAGGTACTACTATTGGAATGAAAATGTATGAAGATAGGAAACACTATGGAATAATATCGTATAGTATGAAAGAATACGAAAGGGAAAATTTTCAAAACAAAGGGAAAGATTATTATTTTTTACCACCAAATATAAAAGAGGATAATTGTCAAGATAAATGTGAATTCTTTGGATATTCAACAACTGATATGATTGGAGTATTAGGAAATACTAATACACAAGACAAGGAGACAAAACAAATATATGATGAGGCGATAGAACTTTATGCTAGAGTATTAGAAATAGTAAATGAAAAGAGAAAGCCAATAGGTGATATTAATAGTTTATCAGAGGAAGAATTAGAAAGATTATTCCATGAAACCATACAAGATAATGAAAGAAAAAGGGCAGAATTACAAGAACTATCCCCAAAACGGAGTATTAATAAATAAAATTAAAAAAGCACTAAAAGAAGGGGAAAATTTAGATAAACAAATAGAAGAGGCTAGAAGACAGCGAGAAAAAGAGGATAGGTAAAGGAGAGATAATAGTATGAATAAAAAATCACCTCAAAAATATAAAAATAATTTTTTAGAAAAAGTAAAAATTGAAACAGAGTTAAAAAATACAAAATATGAAAAAGAGAAATTTATGGAACATTTGAAAGATAATTTGCAGTTTCTAGAATATCTTTCAAGTGATAAATTAGAGAAAATATTACAATACTATTTAGAAGAAAATAAAAGGAAAAAAGAAATACTGAAGAAATTAAAAGTGTATAAGTAATTTGTGCCATTTATTGCCCCATACATCGCAATAAAAGCAATGTATGGGCATTTCCTTTATGTAGTTTTATTCATCTTTCTCCACCTTCATATTATCCCCATAGCGTTTAATTTTTTGGGTCGTAGTTTTCTCAAACTCCTCATCGCGAACGCCGAAGCTTTTAATATGTTTATAATTAGGCAATTTTTTATTAACACTTGAAACGGCGTCAGAAACAATTTTCCAAATTTCCTCTTTGGTAGGAACAGAACCTTTCAAATACTCAGTAATAGCCTCTATATTAGGATAAATTTGAGCATTAATATACGTTTCATCATCGTCCTCTTTTTGAATCCCCAAAACAAGAGCTTCTGAAATCAAAGGATTATCATTCAAATAATATTCCACTTCTTCTGGGTAAATATTTTTACCATTTTTCGTGACAATTACACTCTTACATCTACCAGTAATATATAAGTAGCCATTTTCATCAATTCTTCCCAAATCTCCTGTATGGAACCAGCCATCTACAATGGTTTGTTTTGTCTTTTCTTCATCTTCGTAATAGCCTAGCATCACATTAGGACCTTTTACCAAAATTTCGCCAACACCTTCTGTATTAGGATTATCAATTTTATATTCTACATTCGGAATCGGAAGACCAGCGGCATCATCTTTTTGGAAGAAATCGGTATTACCAGCCACAAGAGGAGCACATTCTGTTAGACCATAACCTTGTAGGGTCATCAATTTTAAATTTTTAAAATCAGCAACAATTTCAGGATTAGCGGCAGCAGCACCAACAATAAACACACGAAGCCTTCCACCAAGTGTATTTTTTACTTTATTTCTTACAATTTTCTTTAAATAGAAAGGCAAGTGGTTAAAAGGATTTTCCTCTGCTTTTTTGTACTTTTCTGGTAACGATTTATTCATATTTTTGACAATATTTTTATGTACATTTTCTAGTAATAAAGGAACACACAAAATGACAGAAGGATGGAATTCACCTAGATTTTTTGTGATATAGCGTAATCCTTCGCAATGGGCAATACTAGCACCACTATAAATTGGTAGTAAAAATCCTATTGTACATTCGTAAGTATGGTGCAATGGTAAAATAGAAAAGAATAAATCACTTCTTTTTGCTTTAACAATACCATAAGTGGATAAAATGTTAGAACAGATATTTCTTTGCGATAAGCACACGCCTTTTGCATTTCCTGTTGTCCCAGAAGTAAATAGCAAAACACGTAATTCATCTGGATCAATTTCTATTGTATCAAAATCATGGTTTCCTTTTTCATAAGCGATTTTTCCAACTGATAATAAATTGTCAAAACAATTGACATCATCTTTTTTGTCAAAAGACACAAAGAGAGTATCTGGATTTTCAATTTTCTCAATATGGTTTAAAACGCTATCTAAATTTTTGCTATCTCCTAAAATACAAACGGTTTGAGAAACATTCATAAAATTGATCACATCGTCGGTATGTAATTCTTTATCAATGGGAACGACAATGCCAACAATACTAGCTGCCAAGTAGGAAACACACCATTGGTAACTGTTTTTTCCAATGACACTAATACGCTTATTCAGAAAACCTTTTTCGGTTAAACTTGTCCCTAAAGAGACTATGTCATTTTTGAATTGTTCATAAGTAATACACACAATGTTACCTTTTCCATCTTTTATTTTAAAAGCAGTTCTGGAACGGTAAATGTCAGCAGAACGATATAACATATCTTTGAAATTGGTAACTTCCTCTGTTTTGTGATATTTCTTTTTTAGTTGTTCTGCAATTGGTAAATTTTTTCTCATTTTAATCCTCCTATTATTGATAGCGATAAAAGGCAAAATTACAATTTTCGGTTACATGAATATTTCCATCATAAATAGTTTTGCCCTGTGATTCTAATGGTATATTTATGAATACAGTGGTTTTAAATTCTTCCTCTAAATTATTGGTAATGTAAATATCAAAAGAAAGTTTACATGAAATAGAAGCTAAATCAATGTTACATTTTTTTAAAAGAGAACCATCATAAGTGATAGGGCTAGTGGTATCTGTTATGGTGTAGTCTGATTTGATATTTTGATTGACGTAACTAAGAGTGATAGGGTTAGCTAAATTGTTGTATAAAGTAGGAATGTCTAGATTAGCCTCATCTTCAGACGTAATCATAAAATCTAAATTTTCTTGTATTTGATTTTCTTCTACGAAACCACCTTTTGCAAATTGATTTAAAGGTTTAAAGTACAATTTTGGCTCTCCGCGTATTAGGTGGAGTAGTATATTGAATATTACGAATGGTTACTTTTTTTAAAGTGTTTTCTAATGTTTTCTCTTCGGTGGAAGAATTGTTGAGGAAGATTGCCATATCTGTGTAGTGATAAAGATTTTCTATCGTAAAGTTACTAGCGGAACCCGTTTTGTACTTAGCATCACAATTACTAAATAATACTATTTTATTAACTTGAAAAACAGTTTTATCATTTTTGTTGGCAAATGGCAAAATTTGCTTTTCAAAATTACTTTTTATTACATATTTTTGAGAAGATAAATAAGCGATAATTATGATAAGGATAAATAACAAGATAACAATTATGGTTAATATCTTTTTTTTCTTATACATATTTTTTGTCCTCCCTTAGGAATGATTCTATCATAGTATAAATTTTTAATAAAATCAAGAGTTCTTTGCCTTAAGTTTTGCTTTTTGCTAATTTTCTCCTTGCGTTTCAGCTTTTTCAGGGGGGAGTTCCTCCAAAAGCCGAAATTTCCATTGACAAAAAAAATAGAAAAAGGTAAAATATTAGTAGATAAGTTTGAAAAAATAATTTTTCAAGCTAGGTTTGTACATAAGAAAGGATGCAAGCGAATGAAAGCAAAAGATAAAACAAAGGGAGTGCAAAAAGCATATAGGAAAAATGGGCTAAAAAATACAGGTATTTTTTTAGCTTTTATCATTATTTTATTAGGTGTACTTATCATTTATAACCAATATTTTGCAAAAAATAATGTATATGCATCAGAAACCGTATCCAATCCAGAGAAAATAAAAATAAGTAAAGCACAAAAAATAGATATAGAAAAAATTATTATGCAAAATGTGAAGGAAGGACAAAAAGAGGAATATACCATACAAGAAGCAACTTTAGAATACCTAACAAAGTATAGAAATAATGCAAGTTTACCAAAAGGAACGATACAAGTAATCCAAGAAGGAAGAGAAGGGAAACAAGAGCTTACCATTAAAAAAACATATCAAGAAGAGGAATTAGTTGCAGAGGAGCAAATTGCCAGTAAAATAACCAAAGCCTCTGTGAATAAAATTGTTGAAATTGGCACAGCCAATTATACTAGCAATTACAAAGCAAAAATAGGGGATACCGTATATGTCACATCAGACCGATTGTCTGTTATGGTGGAGCCAAATGAACAATCACAAAAAACAGCTACTTTGTCAAAAGGGAATGCATTAAAATTATTAGGAATACAAGAAGACTGGTTTAAAATTTCTTGTTCAAGCACAGTTGGTTATGTGAAATCAGAATGTACCACTTATATCAATTCAAGTGCAAAAGAGGAAAAGCAAAAGGGAGTAAAAACAGCAAAAAGTAAAACAGAGTTAATGGCTGGTTTACGTTTTGATATGGCTTTGAATCAACCAAGTGGTTTAACACTAGAACAATTTAAAAAGATTTTATCGGATAAAAAAGACACCAATCAAATATTCCAAAACAATGCAGAATATTTTTATTACATAGAACAGCAATATCATATTAATGGTGTTTTTGTAGCAGCAGTGGGAATTCATGAAAGTGCCTGGGGAACCTCTCAAATTGCTAAAAATAAAGGGAATTTATTTGGATATGGTGCTTATGATTCTAATCCTTACAATGGTGCTTACCAATTTTCTGGTTATGCAGAATGCATTGATTTAATTGCTAGGGTATTTGTAAAATATTATATCAATCCAAAAGGAACCAATATTTATGGAGGAGAAAAAGCAGCAGGAACTTATTATAATGGTCCAACTTTAAGTGGTATTAATACCAAATATGCAACCGATAAAAATTGGGCAAATGGTGTTTATGCTCATATGAAATATTTATACAATAAATTGTAAAAAATTCTTGCTATTTTTTACAATTTATTGTATGATATAGGGGTAAGTTTGAATATAAGGGAAAATTTGCCAACAAGAAGACTCAAGAAAGGGGCAGAAATCATGAAAAAAGCAATTATTATCACAACTATTATAATATTGATGATAGGAGTGTTTTTTATAGCTCATAAAACTTATGCAGAAGATAAAGCAATTGATGACGAAACAGAAAGCAAAATTGTACAGATGAAAGAAAAAACAGCGAAATCCTTAGAGGATTATAAGGCCAAATATGGTTCCGACACATATGGAACGGTTGCTTATATCTTAAATATAGTTCGAATTTATAGTATACCAATATGCTTTTTAGGAATTGCCATTGGAGCAATTCATCAATATGTAATTGGTATTAGAAAGCTAGACACATTGGAAAGAGGTATGGCATTTATTGTAACATGTGTCACACTTTTAATTATATGCCAAGTTTTACCACTTGCTTTTGCGGTGTTTGTAAAATTTGGAAGGGGGTAACAAATGAAAGTCTTATTTGCTGTAAGTAATGAAGAAATATCAGAATCCATTGTAAAGAAATATCAAAAAGAATATAAACAAATTATTTCTTATAAAAATGTATATTACTTTAATGCAATATTAAAAGAATTACAAAAAGATAAAACTTATGATAGGATTGTTATAAGTGAAGATTTAGAAGCTTTTACCAATACACAATATGAACAAATTGATAAATTTATTTTTGAAAAATTAGACAATATTAGTGATGAAGCTTCCAACGTAAAGGGAAATGACACACCTATTATTTTAATTTGCTCTGATAGAAGAACGAAATCAGAACCAATGTTAGTAAAATTATTTGGGATTGGGATTTATGATGCTATCATAGGAAATGATAGAAGTGTAGATGAGGTTTGTAGATTAATCAATAAACCGCGTACGAAAAAAGAAGCAAAAGCTTATTATAAGATAGATACAGAGGATGTAAGCTATCAAGCAGAAAATGAGAACGATGTCAGTGAGATGGAAATTCAAAACATTGTTGCTCATTATAAAAGGTTAGGAAAAAATGAAGATAGATATATCGAAAGCTTTAATAACATAGCAGCACAATATAACGACATACAATTAAGAATTATAGCTAAGTTTTTACCATTGAATGTACGTGCTGTATTAGAAGAAAAATCACCAAAGTATCAAAAAATAATGTCTTTCAATAATACGGTTTCAGATAGTTTGCGAAAAACGAAAAACGAAGAAGACGATGGACCAAGTCAGATATTATTAAAATCACAAAATAAAGAAAGAGTACTTTCAAAACCAGTTGTGATACCATCAGCAGTTAATATGAATGAAAGTAAAAAATTAGCAAGACAAAAGCCAGTAAATCGTGTAGAAACTTATACACAACAACCAGTTCAACCTACTGTACCAAAAGCAAGAGAGTGGGAAGAACAACCTACAGCATTTAAACAACAATATGCAAAACCTGAGCCAATTATAGAAGGGTTTGAAGATTTAGATGACTTAGATGACATAGAGGAAATGCCACAAGAAACAGTGCAACCAGTAACACAACAGGTAGTACAACCAACAATGCAACAAGTAGAGCAACCAGTTAGGCAAGAGCCAGTGAGACAACCAATCATGCAACAAACAGCAGAACCAGTTGTACAAGAGATAGTACAACCAGCAAAAAGGGGAAGAGGAAGACCAAGAAAAAATCCTGTTTCAACCATAACAGAAACAAATGATTCATTACAATCAGTGAATCCAGTACAACCAGCAAAAAGGGGAAGGGGAAGACCAAGAAAGAATCCTGACCCTATTCCAGAAATACAAAAACAGCCAGAAGACATGGTATTACCAGGCTTAGGCGTACAAGAGGTAGAAGACCAAGAACCAGAGGAAAATTTCTTACCAGGATTTTATGATGAAGAGACACCAGTATCTTCTCAAACAATTTCAAACGTGCAACAAGAACAAGAAGCATTTTTGCCAGGTTTTGATGATGAAGAAGATGAAGAGGATGACATGATATTACCAGGTTTAGGAGGTCAAAATTTCGAAGACAAAGAAGAAATGGTATTACCAGGATTAGGCGTACAAGACTTTGAGGACGATGAGGAAGAAGAGGAAATTTTTGAACCTAGGATGGAATCACAATCCCATCCACAGACAACTAGCACTATGTCAAATAACTATAACGAAAATGCTAATTCATCTTATCATACGAATGTTTATGATGTTAATTCCTATGATACCAATTCTTATGGAAGTAAGGTTAATTCACAAGAACAAGAAACTTATGAAGAAATTGATTTATCGAATTTATTAACACCAGATAAGAAAATTGTAACTTTTGTAGGAACTGGTAAAAATGGAACCTCATTTATTGTGAATAATATAGCAGAGTTGATGTCTTCTATTGGTATTAATGTTGCGATATTAGACACAACCCAAAATAGAAATTCCTATTATATTTATACTAAAAATGAAGAACCATTAAGAGAAATTGCTACACACAGCATTGAAGGGCTTGCACAAGGAATTGCAAGAGGAATTGGCGTAAATAAAAATCTTATGGTATATACTTCATTACCAGATGAAAACAATGCGATTAAGCATGTTGATAAAATATTAGAAACGTTATTACAAAAGCATTCTTTAATATTAATTGATACAGATTTTGACACACCATTAGGCTATTTCAAACAATCACAAGAGACATATTTAGTACAAAGTATGGATATTTTAACCATACAACCTCTTACCGCATTTTTAAAAGAATTGAAAGTAAAAAATATCTTAGATGAATCAAAATTAAGAGTGGTATTAAATAAAGTAGTAAAAATTAGAGGAATTAAAGATGAAACAATAATTGGAGGAATGGCATTTTATAATGACCCTGCTATGTCTTTTATGACAGAGCTGTTTGATAGAGATAGGATAAAATATGTATCCATTCCATTTGAAGAAGAAACTTATATTAGATATTTAGAGGGAATTATTGAATGTGAAATTTCTTTAAAAGGCTATTCTAAAATGTTTGTACAAACATTAAGAGAACTAGGAAATATGATTTATCCGATAGTAAACTCTGTACCTAGAAATAGTCGAAACTATCAACCACCATCAGCACAGGCAAATAATAGAGGTAATTTTTCTTCTAACATGAATCATACATTAGATAAAATGAGAAAGTTCTAAATTGTAACAGACCATAGACCATTTCAACAAAAGGAGGATAAATTGTGATAATAGTAGTTGTAGTAATCTTAGTCTTAATTGTATTGGGGTTAGTCATATATAATGTAACCATACATAAAAAGATACAGAAATTTAAAAACATGAATCAAAAGATTACCAATTTATATGTTGTACAGGATTTTATAAATGCCATAGGAGAGACATCAAGTGTTGAACAAAAAATAAAGAAAATCAA
>CAOJZE010000022.1 GCA_948466095.1 uncultured Clostridium sp. | reverse complement strand
GCATCTCTTATAATTTTGCAAAATAACTCTTTTTCCTGTGATAAACCTTCTGATATTTGGTACTTATTGTGTTCCTGTACAGCTGTATAAATAATATCATCAAAGGTATCTTCCTTTATATATTTTCTGATATAATTGTCTTTTTTTAAGATTTCTACTCCCGCTTCTCCATGATTAAATTTTTCCTTTTGCTTTTTATCTATTATTTTATATTGCTCAAACCTTCCTATATCATGAAGTAATCCAATTAATTCTGCTAATTGAATTTGCTCTTGTGTTAATTTTAAATGAATGGCCAATTTTTTACAATTTTCTGCCACTCTTATAATATGCCCTAATTTCATCTGTATTCTTGGATTGTGTATTGGTAATTCATTAACATGTTTTACTAATTCTTTTTTGGCATTTTCAATATCTATCATAATCACACCTCGCTTCGCATTGTATCATTTTTGTTTCTTAAATTCAACCATATTAAAAATTTTGTGATACATCAAAAACATTAATTATAATTATTAAATTTATTCTATTTTTTATAAAGTGACAATTCGGGAGGACTAGCAAATTACAGTCTGTTATTTAGTTACAGACTATTTGCAGTTGGGAGTCTCTGACATAAAAATAGAATAAATTTAATAATGAGAATATTTAGATTTGAAATGTTACAAAATTTTGAATGTGTCATCATATTTTACTTGAATCTCTAAGGATTTTATTATATAATAGGCAAAGTTAAATAAAAAACGAAAGGGGTCTGAATTTATGGAATACAAATTTAATGAGATTGAACAAAAATGGCAAAATTACTGGGACGAAAATAGAACCTTTTTTACTGATGTCTGGGATTTTTCAAAGCCTAAATTTTATGCATTAGATATGTTCCCATATCCATCTGGTCAAGGTCTACATGTAGGACATCCTGAAGGATATACAGCCACTGACATTATGTCTAGAATGAAAAGAATGCAAGGATATAACGTTTTACATCCAATGGGTTGGGATGCTTTTGGCTTACCAGCAGAACAATATGCTATCAAAACAGGAAATCACCCAGCTGGTTTTACCACTAGTAATATTACAACCTTTAAAAAGCAATTAAAAATGCTTGGACTTTCTTTTGATTGGGATAAAGAAATTTCTACTTGTGACCCAGATTATTATAAATGGACACAATGGATTTTTAAGCAATTATTCCAAGATGGATTAGCTAAATTAGTAGAAATGCCTGTTAATTGGTGTGAAGAATTAGGTTGTGTATTATCCAATGATGAAGTTATTAATGGAAAAAGTGAAAGAGGTGGCTTTCCTGTTGTTCGTAAAAACATGAAACAATGGGTTTTAGACATTCCTCAATATGCTGATATTCTATTAGATGGACTAGATGAAATTGACTGGCCGGAATCTACCAAAGAAATCCAAAGAAATTGGATTGGTCGTAGTGAAGGTGCTGAAGTTACTTTTAAAGTAGCCAATCATAATTTAGAATTTACCGTATTTACAACAAGACCAGATACTTTATTTGGAGCTACTTATTGCGTATTAGCACCAGAATTAGAATTAGTAAATCAAATTACTACATCTGACTGCCAAGAAGCTGTTGAAGCATACAAAAAACTAGCTGCTAGTAAATCGGATTTAGAAAGAACCGAATTAAACAAAGAAAAAACTGGTGTATTTACAGGTGCTTATGCCATCAATCCAGTCAATGGAAAAGAAATTCCTATTTGGATTTCTGATTATGTTTTGGCAACCTATGGTACAGGAAGCATTATGGCGGTTCCTGCTCATGATCAAAGGGATTATGAGTTTGCTACAAAATTTGGAATTGACATTATTCCTGTTTTAGAAGGCGGCGATATCACAAAAGAAGCCTTTACAGAGGATGGGCCTCATATTAATTCTGATTTCTTAAATGGTTTGGGAAAACAAGAAGCGATTCATAAAATGATTACCTGGCTAGAAGAAAACAAAATTGGTACAAAAAAAGTAAATTATAAACTTCGTGAATGGATTTTTGCAAGACAACGTTATTGGGGAGAACCGATTCCAATTGTATATGTAGATGATGAAATGAAAGCTTTAGCAGATAGTGATTTACCTTTAGTTTTACCCGAATTAGAAGACTATGCTCCATCCAAAGCTGGTGCTTCTCCTTTAGATAAAGCAACTAATTGGGTAAATACTGAATTTGAAAACAAATCGGCTAAACGTGAAACAAGTACGATGCCTGGAGCTGCTGGCTCTAGTTGGTATTTCTTAAGATATATCGACCCTAAGAACCAAGATGAATTAGCCAATAAAAAATTACTAGAATATTGGTTACCTGTTGATTTGTATGTTGGCGGTCCTGAACATGCTGTTGGACATTTATTATATTCTAGATTTTGGAATCAATATTTATACCATAAAGGTATTGTTCCTATCAAAGAACCATTTGCTAAACTTCGCCATCAAGGTATGATTTTAGGTACCAATGGTGAAAAAATGAGTAAATCAAAAGGAAATGTTATCAATCCAGACGATATGATAAAACAATATGGTGCTGATAGTTTAAGAGTTTATGAAATGTTTATGGGACCAATTGAAGCTGCTAAACCATGGGACCCAAACGGAATTGATGGTTCTAAAAAATTCTTAGATAGAGTCTGGAGATTATATACCGAATCTGAAAAAATAAAAGCTGAAATAAATCCAAATCTTGAAAGAGTTTATCATTTTACAGTGAAAAAGGTAACCAATGATTATGAAACAATGAATTTTAATACTGCTATTTCACAAATGATGATTTTCATCAATACTGTCAATAAAGAAGATATCTTCCCTCTTAATTATGCAGAAGGATTTCTGAAATTATTAAATCCTGTTGCTCCTCATATAACAGAAGAGTTATGGAATATGTTAGGTCATGCCGATACCATTACTTACGAAAAATGGCCTGCCTATGACGAAGAGAAAACAATCGCAAATGAAATAACCTTACCAATTCAATTTAATGGTAAATTAAAAGCAACGATTCAAATCATTCCTGATGAAGAGGAATCTGTTGTAAAACAAAAGGTTCATGAAATGATTGATTCTAAATTAGAGGAAAAAACGATTATAAAAGAAATTTATGTAAAAAATAAGATTTATAATATTGTTGTGAAATAATTTATTTAGCCTATTAGGACTGTGTTTTTATTTAAGTTCTAATAGGCTTTTATAAACCTTGAACTTGAACTTTATTTAATAAAAAGTCAATTTCTGTGTCATGATTTTCAAGTTTTTTTTCGCAAAATTTGATGTTTTCTTCTTGATTTTCTATTTTTTGTGTGTTTGTGGTAAACGCATCAAATAATGCTTTTAATTTATCTCCACGTTCATGCTCAATAACTGCTACACTTCTGCTAATATTTCTTATATCTTGCTGCATTTGTAATATGTCTTCCTGCATTTGTGGTATTTTTGCTATCTCTTTTTGCATTTGTGCTATGTCTTCTTGCATTTGTGGTATTTTTGCTATCTCTTTTTGCATCTCTGGAATTTTTGCCACTTGTTCTTGCATAATATCTATTTTAACACTAATATTTTGAATAGCAACCAATATCTCATTTTTTGCCTCATTATCCATAAAATCTCCTCCTTTCCTATACTCTACAATTAATTGTGTTATTATTATACACAGCTAGAACTGATATGTCAAGAAAAATCCATAGACAAATTTCGACTTTTTATTCTTTCCTTTTATGAACTCTTTGAAACCTTCTGTCATAAAACTGTAAATAACATTTAATATTCTTGAAACACATTCCCTTTGTTTTTATAGTATAATAGGTTTAGATTATACTAAGGAGAATTATTAATGAGTGTAGAAACAGATTTAAAAAAGGACGGAATTCAAGTAATCGAAACCCTGCCCACTTTAAAAATTAATTCCATTGCACGAAACATATCACAAAAAATTTGTGATACTTTTCCTGATTATGGTTTTAATCAAAATGAATTATTTATTCGATTATCTAGACTAAATATGTATAAAGCAAAAATGCCTGAGGGAATGGCAGAAGCAAATTATTTTTACAAAAATACCTCTATTTATTTCAATGACCATATTGCAGATGAAGATTTAGAAGAATTTGCCATCCATGAATGTATTCATTATATTCAAGAAATAAAAGATAAAAGAAATTATCTAATAAGAATGGGGCTTTGCGATTACACTGAATTTAAAATATATGGCTTAGGTTTGAACGAAGCTGCTGTTCAACTAATTTCATCTAAAATAAATGCGATTCCGAAAGAATATGTAAAATATTTTGGTATTAGTTTTGAAACAACAAGTCCTTCTTATTATCCCTTAGAGTGTTGTTTAGTCAATCAATTAGCTTATATTACTGGCGAAGATGTCTTATTTGAAAGTACCCTAAAAAGTAATGATAATTTTAAAAAGTCCTTTTCTGAACTAATTTCTCCAAAAGTATTTATGGCCATTCAAAATGCCATTGATGATATTCTTTATCATGAAGAGGATATTATTAAACTAAATAACAAAATTGCTCAAATTAACGATAGAAATAAAAGAGTGGACGGTATGATTAAAAAGATTGACGAATTAAAAAATGAAATAACTCTAATTTTTATGCGAACCCAAAACCTTATCATCTCTAGTTATTTTGATGCCGCTTTTGATAAAATTGTAGATTTAGAGGGTGTTGAGAAATATAGACAAAAACTATATAATTTTAGAGATGTTATTGGCTTTACAGAAGGATATAGTTTTTTCAATGATTATTATGTTTCAAAAATGGAAGAATTAGAACATAAATATAACTTACTAGAAAATGGACAATTTGAAACTGCTCTTAAATTAATTACCAAAAAGGAACATATCTTCATTCGTGTTATCAAAACATTAAAAAAACTTATCTTTGGAACATCTAGCGAAAAAGAAAATGCACCATATTAGAAATCTAAAAATAATGAATTAAGAAATTCTAAATCAAGTTTATGTTTTTTCCATAAACTTGATAAGGCTTCTCATTCATTATTTTTTATTTGAATTCCTATTAAATTTGTTCACTTATGTTTTTTGCCGCCTCTCTTCCAGAATGTGCTGCCCATGCTACCGTCGCTTTTATCCCTGCTAAATCACCACCAGCATATATTTTAGGATTAGAAGTTTGGTAGTTTTCATTGATTTCAAGATTTCCCCATTTATTCGTTTGTAAACCTAATTCCTTTACATATGGCTCTACTTGAGAACCAAGTGCCATTACCATATAATCCATCTTTATGGTGTAATTACTACCCTCTAGATTAACTGGTACCAATCTAGTGTCATTTTCTTTTTGCACTAATTCCGTTTTAATTAATTCCACTTCTTCTACTTTATCTTTTCCCTTAATTTTTACAATATTATTTTGGAATAGAAACTCAATTCCTTCTTGGATAGCCTCTTCCACTTCTTTGTCTTCTGCTGGCATTTGTTCTCTCGCTCTTCGATAAATCACCTTTACCTCTTTTGCTCCTAATTTTTTAATTGTCCTTGCACAATCCATTGCTACATTTCCACCACCAACTACAGCTACTACTTTATCGTTGTAATTTGGATGTAGATTATGCTCCAAAAGTTCATTCCCACCAAATACGCCTTCTAACTCTTCTCCTTCTACTCTCATTTTAGAAGATTGATTTGCCCCAAAACTTAAGAAAATAGCATCGTATTGGTTTTCCAAATCTTTTAGAAAAAGATTTTTGCCAAGTTCTTGATGATATTTAACTTCAATTCCTAACTGCAAAATTTTCTTGACAGATTTTTGGACAATTTCCTTTGGCAATCGAAACTCAGGAATGCCATGTACTAGCAATCCACCTAAATAATCATATTTTTCATATATGGTTACTTGTATTCCCTTCTTTGCCAAAAAAGCACTAGCAGTCAATCCCGCTGGGCCTCCTCCTATCACTGCCACCTTTTTATTGGTTTTATTTTGGTTTATCTCCTTTTGATAGCAATTTAGCAAACTATCTTCCTCATCTACTATCGTATCAAAGATGAAAGCTTCTAAATCTCCTATCGAAACTGCCTCTCCTTTGATACCTCTTACACAAGAACCTTGACATTGCTTTTGATGGGGACAGATTCTTCCACAGATACCTGGTAATACTGTGGTTTCTGATAATATCTCATATGCTTTTTTATAATTACCTTGCTTAATTTGTTCAATAAATTGAGGAATATGATTTCCTAAAGGACATCCCTTGATAGAACATGGCTTAGTTTTACAATTTAAACAGTAATTAGATTTTTCGTTTATTTCTTCCATTTTTATTACAATCCTTCCAAATTTATATCCATTTAGTTTGTTGTTTTCTATATCTTATTATAGATATGATTGTGTGTCAATTTGTTTGACCCCTTTGTTCAATTACTAACATTTATCTAGAACCAATTTCAAATCATGAATAAAATCAATCTTTTTTGTATCATCGCGAAGCAAGGCAGCTGGATGCCAAGTTGGCATATAAAAAATCCCCTTCTTTTCAATCCACTTGCCTCGAGAAGCTGTTATTCCATACTCTTTCCCTAAAATATTTTTAAGAGCTACACTCCCGAAGTAACACAATAATTTCTGGTTGTACCAAAATAACTTGATTTCGCAAATAATTCATGCAAGCAAAAGCCTCATCTTCCTCTGGATTACGATTAGCTGGTGGTCTACATTTTACAATATTAGCAATATACACATCTTCTCTTTTGATACCAACTGTTTGAAAAGCCATATCCATTAATTTACCAGCTCTTCCCACAAAAGGTTCTCCCAATCTATCCTCATCTGCACCAGGTCCCTCCCCAATAAACATAATTTTTGCCTTCTTATTTCCTACACCAAAAACAATATTCTGCCTTGTCTTACACAACTTACACTTATTACAATCAACAATTGCTTCTTCTAATTCTTTCCACTCTTCAAACATATGGGTAGTTTGGGACTGTCCCAAACTACCCATTGATTGGTACTTTAGGGACAGGCCTCTCCTCCTTTTCTTTTTTATTTTTTATTTTACACATTGTTCTATCAATTTTATTTTTTGGCTTTGGTTTGTGTCTATTCTTGCTTTTGTTCCAATTGGGATAACAGTTTTGGTTTCGATATGTCCAAAATTGTTGGATTGAATAATTGGAAATACATAGTCTCTTGTTAATGTGTCTATTACGATTTGCTCTAATGTGATGTTACTTTCATGTTGGTAATTTCCAATCCAAATTCCTTTTATTTGGTCAAAAACTCCATTTTGCTTCATATGTGCTAGAGCATGACTTACCATAGCAGGATTTGCTTCCAATCCAAGTTCTTCTATGAATAATATTTTATCTTTGAAATCAACTTGATATTTGCCACTTACTAGGCTATGTATTAAAGTAAGATTTCCTCCTATTAATTTTCCTTCTGCTTGTCCTTCTTGAATCGTCACATATTCTTCGTGTGCTTTCCCTAGCTCTAAACTTCCTTCTACAAATCTTTTCATAGCTTCTTGGTAACTATAATCTGTCTCATCTGTTGCAATGGTTTTAAAGTTAGTCCCACTAAAGGTGATTAAACCTGTTTTTGCATGAATGATATTAGTAAGAGATGTAATGTCACTATAACCACATAAAATTTTAGGATTTTGTTTGATTAATTCATAATCTAAAAATTCAAACACCGTGTTGGAATTATTTCCTCCTTTGGCACACCATATCATTTTTACCTCTTTGTCTCGAAACATATCGTTGATATCTTCTGCCTTTTCTTTTGCTGTACTACTATATCCATTTGTATGAGCGTAAATATGGTTAGAAAGTTTCACTCGAAAGCCACTCTTTTCTACTATTTGTTTAGCTTTATCCAACTCTTCTATATTATCTCCTATAATTGGATTCGATGGTGCTACCACTCCAATGGTATCTCCTCGTTTTAATCTGTTTGGAAGCATTCTACTCACTCCTTTTTGAGACAAGAGGGACAGGTTTATTTTGTCTCATATTTTTTATCGTTTTTTGTCTGTTTCTATTTTTGACATTTTTCGAGCTAATTTATGAGACAAAATAAATCTGTCCCCTTTGTCTCATTGCTCGTCATATTTTGTTTCTTCTTTCGAATATTCTTCTGGCTTTAGCCCTACACGATTCCTCATATATCTTTCTGTCAATATAAAAACTATCGTAAAAATAACACCAATAATTATCATACAATATGCTGTTGTCATTTTATCTAATAGGAAAGAAGCAAATAATCCTCCTATTACTCTAATTATACTACGAAATAAATTATTGGTAGCAAATATTTTAGTGTCTATCTCTTTATTCGTAAAATTTCTTAAATACTTATCAATAATCGTGTAATACATTCCATTTCCAAAATAAAAAATTAAATTTGTTATAATGATAATACCTAATAATAAAGTATATTCTTCTGCTTTTAATCCACAGATTCCTGTTATCATTATACTAATTGATAACATCAAAGCAATGGTAATTAAAAATTTATTTTTCAATTTATTATGAAATATTTGTTGCTTTTTAGAAGCAAGAGAACTAATATATGTTCCTATAGCAGCTATGATTCCAATTACTACAGAAGATATCTTTAATTCTTCTAACAAACTAATATGGTAGTTATTTAAAATTGATAATAGAGTATAAATCAATGATGAACAAAGAATTAATGCTTTTAGTCTTTCGGATTTTAGAACATAAATAAATCCTTCTTTTATATCTTTTAATTGTTCACTACCTAGCATTTTATTAGCGTTCTTTTTCTTTTTTTGAATTGGTTCCATAAATCCTATTGATAAGATAGTTACAATAATTAGAACAACTAGCGAACATATTACTGGTAAATAAGCATTTATTGTAAATAGATAACCTGCTATTACTTTTGATATAGCATCCACTAAATAATACCCTGATGCCCCTTTGGCACTTATTTTGGAATATATGTCACTTTTATATTTAGAAGGCGGTATCGATGCATTCAATAAGCTTGGTTCAGCAATATTTTTAATAGAAAATGCTATTGCTGATATGAGTTCTGCAAATATTAAATCAAATAAATTTCGACTTAGCATTATAATTACCATATAAAAGCAGTTTAAAACATTCCCTAAAATAATACTATTCTTTCTTCCTAAAAACTCTACAATGATATTAGCTGGAATTTGCATAATAATGCTAAAAAAGGCAAAAAATGTGCTTTTTAATATAACATCTGCTCCACTAATTCCTTTTATTTGTGTTAAAAACAAAAATTCAACCACATAATAGAACAAATAATCCCATGCCAATTTTTTATAAGTTGGAAAGATTCTCATATTTACTTTTCTCATTTTTTGTGTTTCTTCTTTGGTACTCATTACACGACTCCTTTTGAGACAAGGGGGACAGGTTTATTTTGTCTCATATTTTTTGTATTTTTTTGTCTAATTTCTTTTTTCAGCATTTTTCTATCTAATTTATGAGACAAAATAAACCTGTCCCTCTTGTCTCACTTTAATTCAATTAATGCAGTATTTAGTCCATAATCTTGTTTCTCCACTCGATAGGAATGGATTAAATCTGAATGACAGACACTACAAATTTTGCTATCTATGATATTTTCTGGTTTTAGTCCTTCCCTTTGCAAAATCTTTTGATTAATTTTTACCGTATCAATATTCCATTTCTGATTAGTAACGGTTTCTTCTATTATCTCATGTATGTTCTCCAAGTCTTGAAATTCTTTTTCAAAACTTTCTTTTACCTCTTTTTCCACTTCAAAATGGCACTTTCGAATGCTTGGACAAATACAACATAGAATATCTTCTGGATTACAATTCCATTCCGTTTTCATCTTTTTTATTGTTTCTACAGAAATTCTTTGCAGGGTTCCTCTCCAACCTGAGTGTGTATTGGCTATTACCTTTTTTATTGGGTCAAAAAACAGTAATAAAATACAATCTGCATTGGTCGTTGCTAACATGATATTTTTTTGATTGGTAATCAATCCATCTGTTTTATCATATTGTGGTAAATTAAAATCTGGCTCATTCCTATTTATTTTTTCTTTTACTACTTTGACTCGGTTGGTATGTTCTTGATTGGTTTTCACCAAATGCTCTGACTTAGCACTTATCACTTCACAAAGACTTTTATAATCTTGGATTGCTTTTTGGTAATCATTTTCTGATAATTTCTCTTTATTGGCTTTTTCCGTTCGATAATTTTTGTCAATTCCTATGCTATAAGCATGATTGACAATATCTTTATAGGCTAGAAGCTTTCTGAATTGTATATATTGCATACCATCTTTTTCAAAGTATATCACATTTTCATTCGATAAATCCACTCGTCATTTCTTCCCCTTTATCATATATTTTACAATCTACTAACTTAAGATTTAATATATTATTTTTCGACACTGCGTAAGCGACCAAACGAGCATTACGCGAGTGCGATTGGAGCAACCATCCATATTTCAATTAGGAAGGTTGCGACACATAAAGTGTTGAAAAATAATATATTAAATCTTAGGTTCATAGTATCTAAACTATTTCCTTCATTTTATCATATTTTGTCTCTTCTTTTGAATATTCTTCTGGTTTTAGACCCACTCTACTTTTCATAAATTTAGTCACTAATATCATTAACATGGCAAATATAACACCAACCATTATCATACAATAAGCTGTTTCCATTCTATCTAGCAAGAACGCTCCTAAGAAACCTGCTACTGCACCAACAATTCCTTTTAAGAAATTATTCGCTGTGAAAATTTTTGTATCAATTTCTTCATTTGTGAAATTACTTAGGTACTTTTCTATCAAAGGGTCATACATGGCTGAAAAAATATATTCGATAATATAAAATACAACAATTATACATATAACGATTGGATATTGTTTCGCTATCACTCCTGTCATGCCTGCGAAAATACAAGTTCCTATGATTGAGAAGGCTAGAACAGAAAGTGATTTGTTTCGTAATTTGTTATGAAATTGCTCTTGTTTTTTTATACCCATTCCTCCCATAATTCTTAGTATAGCAAATAAAATTCCTAAATAGCCAGCAGAAATTTCTAAATCTTCTAGCATGCAAATTTCATAATTAGATACGATTCCAAATACCCCTGTCATAACAGCTGAATACAATAAGAGACTTTTTATTCTTTCTGATTGTAACACAAATTTAAAGGCTTCCCCTATTTCTTTTAGCTGTCCTACACTTTGTATTTTCTTTTTCTTCGTTTTTTTGATTGGCTCGATAAATAATGTTGCCATAAAAGTTACTATGATTAAAGTAGTTAGCGATAGAAAAATCGGAATATAGGGATTTACCTCATATAAAACTCCCGCTATCATAGTAGAAATCGCATTTATGATATAATATCTTGACATTCCTTTTTCATTTATTTTAGCAAAAATTCTACTTTTAAACTTAGTTGGCGGTATGGATTCATTTAATAAGCTTGGTTCGGCACTTTCTTTAATGGCAAAAGAAATTGAACTCAACATTTCTGCAACAATTAAATAAAATAAATGATTGCTAAATATAACAACTACCATATATACACAGCTTAAAATATTTCCTAAAATGATACTATTTTTTCTTCCTAGAAATTCTATGATAAAAGTGGCTGGTATTTGCGAAAACATGGTAAATAGATAATAGAAAGAATCAATTAATACAACATCTGCTGGATGAATATGTTTTACTTGGGTCAAAAATAGGAAATTTATCGTATAGAAAAAGATATAATCCCAACTTAATGTTTTATAGGCTGGAAATAGTTTCATATTTCGTTTTCTCATTTGTACTTTACTCGCTTCGTCCATTGTTACTCCTTAATATTTTCTTTTAATTCATCATATTTTCTTTCTTCTTTTGAATATTGTTCTGGTTTTAGTCCAACTCTCGTTTTCATATATCTTCCCGTTAATAGATATAATACTGTAAATACGCTTCCTACTATTATCATACAATAGGCTGTTTGCATTTTATCTAATAAAAAGGATGCTATTATTCCAATGGTTGCAGAAATTATATTGACAAATAAATTTTTAACAGCAAAAACTTTGGTATCAATGCTTTTATTCGTAAAATTTCTAAAATATCGGTCTATGATTGTATAAAACATACCATGTCCAAATTTAGCAATCATATAAGATAAAATGATAACTACTATAAATGGTCTAAACTGTTCTGCTTGGATGCCTACCGCACCCGCTATAAACGTGCTAATAGACGTCATTAATGCTATTATGATAATGGATTTATTTCTAAATTTATGATGAAAATCATTTTGCTTTTTGGAAGCATAGGCAGACACTAAAGTTAATACTGCTGAGACAATTCCGATAAAGGATGCTGGTAATTTTATATCTTGCAAAAGGCTAGTTTGATAGTTTAATAATATATTAAGCAAACTTACTATTAGTGAAGCTGCTAGGATTAAGGCTTTTAGTCTTTCTGATTTTAGCACATACATAAATCCTTCTTCTATGTCTTTTAACTGTTTTTTTACACTTACTTTATTGTTTTTCTTTTGCCTTTTGATTGGTTCTATATAATACATTGACATGAGACTAACAATCATTAATATCACCAAGGAGCAAATAAATGGTAAGTATCCATTGATTTCAAATAAAACTCCTGCTATCATTTTGGAAACAGCACCTAAAAAGTAATATCCTGATGCCCCTTTTGCATTTATTTTTGCAAATATATTACTTTTATATTTAGAAGGTGGAATTGACCCATTTAATAAACTAGGTTCTGCTATTTCTTTTATTGAAAATGCTAATGAGGAAATAAATTTAGCTATTATTAGGTCAAACAAGCTTCCACTTGCCATAAACATTGCCATATATAAACAATTTAATATATTTCCTAATATAACACTATTTCTTCTTCCTAAGAATTCTACTATAATATTAGCTGGTATTTGTAAAAATATGCCACATATAGATTTGATAGAGGACAAAAGTACGGCATCAGCTGCACTGATATGTTTTATTTGTGTTAAAAATAAAAAGTCTATGGTGTAATAAAATAAATAATCCCATGCTATTTTTTTATAAATAGGAAATAGCTTCATATTTCGTTTTCTCATTTGTACTTTACTCGCTTCGTCCATTGTTACTCCTTTTACTAACTCTAATGATGATTTTGGGGACGGAGGAAAAAATCATGGTTCTATTCTTTATTCTTTAAACTTTTATTCTGACATGATTTTTTCCTCCGTCCCCAAAATCATGTCTTGTTTCATCTTCTGTATCATATCATCTTTTGACTTTTTGTCAATATAATGATACGTATTATGATTTTGCTTGGTGTTAAAACCACAAATTGCCTTATACTCACAATACTCGCAAGGTGTCTTCCCATTTTTATTGTATGGCTTTAAATCAATTTTACCACTCAAAATCTCCTTTGCTATTTGTTTGATAACAAAATCGATATAATCTTGTAAAATCTTAAATTCCTCTCGATTGACACCATTGGTCCATTTTTCATTTATGCTACCAGATGTGGTAATAGCTGCTGGTACTAATTTTGAGCTTCCAGATGTTAACGTATTATCATTCATTTTGATAATTTTAACATCTGCTAAAATCAGTCCTTTCATTTTAAAATTCTTTTGGATAAATGCTTCAATCTCTTCTTCTGAAATCTTTTTATCTGCTTGAATCATTTGCTCCAATAAAGAGAAATAGAAAATTCCCGCTGGTATCATATCCTCTTCTTTGCAGATTGCATCTGAGTAAGTCAATAACTGAATTTGAAGTCCTGCATATACTTCATTTAAGTCAATATTTTTACTAGAAGATTTGTAATCAATAATTCTTACATAGTTTCCATCTTCTCCGTACAGCTGTATCAATTCTATCAATTTTACCTGTAATTTCTACTCTTTTTCCATCTTCTAAAGTTAATACAATTGGTTGATAGTCTCCCTTTTTACCAAATTCAACCTCTGTTCCTTGTACAGAAAAATCGCTATTAATCAAGGTTTGTATGATATATTTCAAAGCTTTGCTAACAATTCTTTTTAATCTTTTAACAAGTACTTTGTATTTCGCCGTTGCGGTAAAAATAAAATTTTTACTTAATTGCAAATTCTGGTCAATGATATGGGAAACCATTTCACTAATTTGTTGCTCCTCCAGTTCTGCCAATGCTAATCCTTGCTCTCTAACTTGTTCAAAGAATTCGTCTATGGTTTCATGCATAAAAGAACCTGTCTCAAAAGTATGTATCTTCAAATTCTCTTTTTCTTTCAATTTTAACCCATATTGTAAATAATAGGAAAAGGGACATCTTCTATATTGTTCTAATCTTGATACACTCGTATTTAACGTGTTCCCATATAATTTTTGTATGTTTTCCTTCTTAATATCTTGTGCTAAATTCGTATAAGACAATCCTTGTAAATCGTCCTGTAGTTTTACTTGCCAGTCTATTTTTTGTTTGTAATATTGATAGATAGCATACCAAATTTCAGAAATGGCTTCTTTCTCTCTTAGTTTGGCTATATTTTCCAATAATTCTTCATATGTAACTTGCTCATTCACCATTCCATATTCTTTACGAATCATGTCACTTTTTTCTTTTAGATAAGGATATAGCTTTTTCATTTTATGGATTAACATAGATGGTCTTAGCGATTTCCCCTCTTTGTCTGATGACGTATAAGATAGAAAAATCCTATTTTCTGCTGTTGTGAAAGCCTTATAAATATTAAAGTTATCCTCATACAATCTATCTAATGTCCCTTTGGCTAACTCAATACCATCTTCTTTTAGTTTTTCTCGGTCAGCATCATCCAAAAATCCTTCGTCTTTATTCACAGTTGGAAAACTACCATCATTTAAACCAATCATAAATACTGTCTTTACTTTATGACTTCTTGACCTATCAATGTCACCAAATGTTACTTGGTCTTGTGTTCCAGGAATTTTCCCTAATTCACTATTTTTTAGCCCTATTTTTAGTAGCTTGCTATATCGGTCAATCGTAGTTTTATCTTTTCCAAATACTAAAATCATTTCATCCAATAAATCTAGTATGATTTTGTAACTAGTTATATATTCTTTGGCTAAATCTAGCATAGATTTTTCTTCTAATTCATACACTTTGTGGGCTATCTTCTCTTCCATTTTTTGTTCTTGTAAGAAATAATAGAAACATTTTGTTATATTTTCTACTGTTTTATTTTGATTCATCTTTTCCTTTAATGCTAAGATTGGCTCTACCAGTTGCTTTCTTAATTGATTATATCTTTCGACTTTCTGCTTTTTTTCTTCTTTTTCTAGCTCGTAAATAAAATCTTTTTTCCATTTATTTTGTTGAATGCCCCATTTATTACAATAATTCTCTAATTCAAATATTTCGTCTGGCTCCATGTCAGAAAATCCTAATTTTAGATAATTAAAGACTGCCTCTGTGGAAAAGTTTTTGCTCATAACCTCTAATAGAGAAAGTACATATTGTATGATAATATTTTGATTGACATCTCTTTTTTCATCAATGAATACTGAAATTTTATATTTGGGAAAAATGGCTCTTACCAAAGAAGCATATTCCTCTATATTTTTGGTAATAATGGCGATATCTTTGTATCTCATATTTTGGTTTTTGATTAATTTAGTAATTTGTTTTGCCACATTTTCTATTTCCGAATATGGATTTTGTGCTAAGAATAACTCTATGTTTTCCACATTTTTTTCATATTTTGTGGATTTTATCTGACTTATGTTTTCACTTAAATGTTTCAATTCTTCTGTTTGAAAACGATATTGTTTTTGTAAATGAACTGGTTTTTCTAAAGTAAATTTGTTTTCATTTACCATATTCCAGATTTTAGCTATGGTAGTTTTATTGGCATAAAATATATCTTTATCCGGATTAGTATTGATGTTTAGGTCATCTGTGCAAATTGTGATATTTACTTGTTTGGCAAGCTTCACAAATTTTTCCATTACGGTATATTCTTGCTTGGTATATCCCGCAAATTCGTCGAAATAAATGATACTATTTTGAACCAAATTGGTTTCTTCTATGTGATTAGCAAGTATCGTTAAAAGGTCGGTTTCTTCTATGTATTTTCCTTCTATTTGCTCTTGAAATTTTTCATAAATAAAAGCCATATCTTGTAGTTTCGCTTGTAAGTAATGGTCTTCTATTTTTTCTATCTCTTGTTGTAAGTCTTGAACGGTAATTCCATGCTTCTTGAATTCTGTAATGGCTGTCATACTTAAGTCAACATTGTCATCTGATTTTCCTAGAAATTTCAGCTCCTTTTTGTGTTGATTTAAAATGGAGTAAATTAGCATGGCTTTTCCTTGTTTGGATAACTGTGTTTTGGTATTTCCTCCAATTTCATTTAACACTCGATAGGCCATTCTACTTAGTGTTATGATTTCGGCATTTAAGACAGCATGAGAGGTAACGGTTTCCATTAGCTTTGTTTCTGCTGTGAATGAAAACTGCTCTGGTGTTATCATATATATTTTTGTTTCTTTTTGGATTTGATTGGCAATTTCCTGAAAGCAGTACTCACTTTTTCCGCTTCCTGGCTTTCCATATATGATTCTTAGTCCCATTGCTCCTCCTTTTTTCCTTTTTATTTTATACGAATTTCTTAAAAATAGCAAGCAAATTATGGCAAATAGAGATTTTAACTATCCTATTTATTTAAAAAAATTTAAAACAAAAAATGAAATTGTATGTTTCAATTTCATCTTTTCTAAATTTTTATAATTTTTATTTTCTTTTTTAGTTTTTAATATATTTTAGATTTTTTGTAACATATAATAGTAAACGTTATTAAACCAACTATTCCTATCAAGCATACTAATTGTATTATTTCATTTCCAGTTTTAGGCAAGATTTTATTGGCAAGTGTTTTATCTTGAATTCCTGCTATATTAGTTTTACTATTAGTACTTACTTTATTCTCTTTACTTGTTATATTACTTTGGTTTTCATTTTTATTTTTATTTACAGTATTATTGGTGTTAGGCTTTGTGTCTAGGTCTGGTTTTTCATCTTCGTCTGGGTCTATATTTACGTTTGGTTTTCCGTCTCCATCTGTGTCTATATTCACATCTGCTTTTCCGTCTCCATCTGTGTCTATATTCACATCTGCTTTTCCGTCTCCATCTGTG
>CAOJZE010000021.1 GCA_948466095.1 uncultured Clostridium sp. | reverse complement strand
AAGTTATATTAATCCATTATAAAGGATAGAAACATAGAATCTGTAATAATAGAGGTGGTAAGACATACTATTTTTTCTTTTATTATGTTACTAATTTTAGTGATGTCATCAGTAATTGAAATCTTTTTATCCATGAACCTTTTTAAGGTGTTAGTAAAATATTTTTAAAAAATATTCAAAAATGTATTTACAATTTTGAATTTCTTTGATATAACTATATATAGTTTATGTTAATACATTATTTTAATTTAAAAGGGTAGGGGAAATATATGGAAAGACAGTTAAAATATTTTTTTGATTTTTTGGAAAATGAGAAAAAATTATCAGAAAACACATTGCAATCTTACAAAAGAGATTTAAAACAATTCAGAAGATATCTAGAAGCATGTGAACTTCATTACAATAGAGTAAAAGAAGAAGATATGAAAGATTATATTAGAGAACTACAAGAAGAAGGAAAAAAACCATCTAGTATTTCTAGATGTATTGCATCTATACGTTCATTTTATCAATTTATATTAAAGAATAAAAAGATAAAAATAGACCCAACACAAAATATTCAATCACCAAAAGTTGAAAAAAGAGTTCCAAGTATATTAACATCTAAAGAAGTTGAATTATTATTAGACCAACCAAAAGATATTGATTTAAAAGGAATACGTGACAAGGCAATGCTTGAATTTGCTTATGCAACAGGAATGAGAGTAACAGAAATTGTTTCTTTAAATATGGAAGATGTTAATTTAGAAGAAGGATATGTAACTTGTAAACATGATACTAAACAACGTAATATACCATTAGGAAATATGTCACTAAAGGCATTAAAAGAATATGTAGATGAAGCAAGAGATATTTTAGTAAAAACAGCAGACGAAGAAGCTCTATTTGTTAATATTAATGGTAGTAGATTAACCAGACAAGGTTTCTGGAAAATTATTAAATATTATAAAGAACAAGCTCATATTACAAAGGATATTACACCACATGTTTTGAGACATTCTTTTGCCACTCACCTTTTACAAAATGGAGCAGATCTAAAAGCGATTCAAAATATGTTGGGACATTCTGATATTTCATCTACACAAGTGTATATGCAATTTCAAGATGATGGATTGAAGAATGTTTATAGAAAAGCACATCCAAGAGCATAATGGATTAGAAAAAAGAAAAGAATTATTATCGAGGCAGGATAATAGTTCTTTTTTCTATGATAGGAAAGTTCTCCGAATTTCCTATCATAGAAAGCATTTCACAGAAAATTGCAGAAATATTAATACAAATAATTATTTGTATACTGAGACTGTAAAAAGTAAAACTTTAACAGTCTCAGCAATTTTCGCGAGTGAACAACGGACGTGGCATGAAAACTTATCTAAAAGGTCAAAAAATTTTAATCATGCCACTGTTGTTCTAATTTTTTATGCAAAATCATTCAAGTCTATTTCTTTTTTACCAAAAATATATTAAAATAATAAGGGAATGGAGTAGAAAAATGGTATTTGAAGAAGAAATAGAAGAAATGAAAAAGCTAGAAGAAGAAATTAGACAGCAAAGAATAAAAAAGGTTAAAAAGAAAAAGAAACCAAACATTAAGAATATAAAAAGAATAAAAACAACTACTTATATTATTGGAATTATAGTATTTATAGGAATAGCCCTTTTGGTTTACCAGTATGATAAAGAGAGGAAGGATAATGAAAGGATAATAAAAAATAATACCCAGAAAATAGAGCTAGTAGAAATACAAAAAATGAAACTATGGGATGGAACAATTAAAGATATAAGAGAGAATAATAAGTACATAGAAATTAATTATCATAACTATAAAATAAAATTAGATTCAGAAAAATTAGCAAATAGCAATAAGTTTGCCATAAAAGTTGAAAATAAAGTGAGCAATTATCAAGAATGGGAGAATCAAGACATTTTAGAAGTGGATGTGTCACAAGTGCAACCATATCATCTATTAGAACAAATAGAATTGAATACCAATGAATGGCTAAAAGGATGGAACAAAGTAGATATCTATGGGATAAAAGCAGAAGATGGCAAGATAGAGTATATAGAGACAAAAGAAATTCACAAAGATAATATAACTTTAGTGTTAAGAGAAGAATATGAAAAGTATATTTTCGTATATGTACCAATTCAAGAAATAAAAGTAGAAGAAGAAATAGAAATGCTGAAAGATGAATTATACCAAATGCAAATAAAGATAGAACCTAGTAATGCAACGACTAAAATGATACATATTGAGGATTTAGAAGAGGGAAGTATCATTCAAGTGAAAGAAAATGGAACGATACAAGCAATCGCGATAGGAACGATAGAGTTTGAGATAGAAGCGGAACAAGGAAAGGTGAAAAAGAAGGTCAAAGTAACAGTAAAAGACAAAGTAGAGGAAATGCCAACAGAACCACAACAAGCAGAAGAACAAAATAAAAATGATTTGACCACAGTGCGAATACAAAATGATGAAAGCAAAGTAAATGAGACTATATTGGATAATTATAAAAATGGAGTATTAATCGTTAATAAAAATTATCCATTACCAGATAATTATGACCCAGGTACAAATCCTGAAGCATTGCAGGCTTTTGAGAATATGAAAACGAAAGCAAAAGAACAAGGGATTTCTTTAAAAATAGTATCAGGATATCGATCTTTCCAGACACAACAATCTATTTATCAAAGAAATGTAAGATTGTATGGAGAAGAAATAGCCAGTACCTTTTCTGCTAAACCAGGTCAATCAGAACATCAAACAGGATTAGCTTTTGATGTTAATAGCACAAGATGGGATTTTAAAGATACAGTAGAGGCTAAATGGTTAGCTGAAAATTGTTACGATTTTGGATTTATCATCCGATATCCAGAAAATAAGGAAGAAATGACAGGATATGTTTATGAGCCATGGCATATTCGATATATGGGAAATAAAGTGGCAAATGAGATAAAAAATAGGGGAGTTTGCTTGGAGGAATATGTAGAGATTTACTAGACAATATGCCGAAAAAAAGATATAATGAATATTGTTAAAAGGAATGAAAAAAATGAAAAAGAGAGTGTTATTTATAGCAAGTACAGGTGGTCATTTAAATGAACTCATGCAATTATCACCGTTATTTGAAAAATACGATTATCATATTATAACGGAAAAAGATAAAGCAAATGAAAACCTAAAAGAAAAATATGGAGATAGACTGTATTTTTTACCGTATGGAACAAGGGCGAAGCTATTTACCTATATTTTTAAATATTTGTATCTTTGTTTCAAAACAGTTTACCTTTATTTTAAAATACATCCAAAGGTGATTGTAACCACAGGAACACACACAGCAGGACCAATGTGTTATTTAGGCAAAATTTTCGGAAGCAAAATAGTCTATATTGAAACATTTGCGAATACCCATCGCAAAACAGCAACAGGAAGATTGATTTATCCCATAGCCGATTTGTTTATTGTGCAATGGGAGGAAATGCTTAAAATATATCCAAAAGCAGTTTATGGAGGTTCAATTTATTAATGATTTTAGTATTATTAGGGACACAAAATAATAGTTTTCATCGCTTATTAGAAGAAATCGAACGATTAATAGATAGTGGAATCATAAAAGAAGAAGTCATTGTACAGGCTGGCTATACGCAATATACATCGAAGAACATGAAGATGTTAGGATTGATTTCGAAACAGGAATTAGAAAATTTACAAAACAAAGCCGATTTTATGATTACACATGGAGGAGTAGGTTCTATTTTATTATCGATTACCAAAAATAAAAAAGTAATAGCAGTTCCTCGCTTACATCAATATAATGAACATGTGAATGACCATCAAAAAGAGATTGTAGAACTTTTTAATCAAAAGGGATATATTATTGGTGTAGAAGGTGTAGAGGAACTAGAACAGGCGATTAGACAAATAGAGGATTTTCAGCCAAAAAAATATCAACAAAATCATGATAAAATGTTGAAAATCATAGAGGATTTTATAGAAACTTGCTAAAGTTATAAGATTGCCAATAGGGGGCGGACTAATCATATAAATAAATGCAATTATATTTCACAACAATAGGAGTTAAACTAGCTTATTTGTATGAATCAATATCCTCCCAAACTGCGCATTACTGCATTTTATTATTTATATATTTAATAATCAGTAGAAAATTATAAAATTACAAATTGCCAAAAAGGTCAGCCCCTATTGGCAATCTTGGGACTTTAGTAAGTTGTATCAATTTAAAAGGAGCAAATGTTGTGGCAAAAAAAGAAATAATCAATAAAGTATTTAATTCTGTATGGTTTGTCATTTTAATAGGAGGTTTGTTGTTAGGTAAGACATTTTTATTTTATCATAATACAATAGCCATCAATGAACCAATAGAAATAGAAACAGTAGTGGGAACGGTTTGTTTTATTATCGTTATCGTATGTTTCATTAGTATTTTACCAAATAGAACAAGGATAATAACATCCATTATTCTAGATTTTTTAATCAGCCTTTTATTGTTTGGTGACCAGGTATATTATGTTTTTTCTAATAGTGTAATATCTGTGGCACAAATTACGAATCTTCAATATGGGGAAGAAATAGCTGGTACTTTACCTATGGTCATGCAAGTAAAACAGATTTTATATTTTTTAGATATGATGGTTTTGATTGGTTTAGGGATTGGAAAAGTCATAAAGTGGGAAAAGAAAGAAAAGGCAACCAAAAGGCAAATGATTGGTAAAGTTATCACTGGAATAGCCGGTATTGTGATTCTTGCAATTGTTGGTATAAATTACATAGAAAAAGGAAAATTGAAATCTTATAATAAAGACCTGCAAATTCGTGAGGCAACTATTTTTGGTTATCATATAGCTGACTTTACCAATAGTTTTACCATCAAACAACAAACAAAATATAAAAATCAGGACAGTATGATGCAAGATTACTATGAGTTGAAAGAAAAATATGATACCAAATATGGACAAGAAATGTATCCCATACAAGGGATGCTGGAGGATAAGAGTGTTATTATTGTACAACTAGAGTCTGTGCAAGAATTTGTTGTTAATAAAGAAATCAATGGAAAACAAATCACGCCAAATTTAAATCAATTTCTAAGTGAAAATATCGAATTTACGAATATGCATATGCAAAGTTATTCCACAACAGCGGATTCGGAGCATTCTACCATAACCTCTATTTATCCAATGGAAAATGGTATGTCATTTAGCAAATATTATACGAATACTTATGATGATTTATTTAAAATTTTCAACAAGAGAAATTATCATATTTCTTATATGCATGGAAATTATCCTTATTTTTGGAATCGTGGTAATGTATATGGACGATTCCATCTAAATGAATTAGTGCTAAAGGAACAATTTGAAGACTTATCGGAAAACATCAATGGTGATTTGTCAGATGAATTACTATACAGACAAGCGGTACAAAAATGGAAAACCTACGATAGTCCGTTTCTATCTTATATTGTGGCGGCATCATCTCATACACCATATACCCTAGAAGGTTTGCAAGATAAAAGTAAAGTGAGTATTGATGTAGGAAAATATAAAGATACCTATTTTGGAAATTATTTAGAAGCTATGAATTATGCAGATTATGCCTTCGGTGTTCTAATACAAGAACTGAAAGAAGCGGAATTATATGATGATACAGCTATTTTAGTATTTGGTGACCATAATGGATTAAATAGGTATAATGAAGAATTAATTGACTTTTTAACTTATACGAGTCCAAATATGACAGATATAGATTTAAAACTAAACTATACCAGAGTAGCTTGTGGCTTTAAAATCCCAGAGATGAAGTCGATACAAATAGAAAAACCAGTGAATAAATTAGATATTAAACCTACTTTAGCTTATTTATGCAACTTAGAGGATACTTTTTCATTAGGTACCAATTTCTTTGCCAATAAAGATTTTGTGTGCTTAAATAATGAGAGAATCATAACCAGTCGTTATTATTATGATGAGGAATGGTATGACAGGAAAACAGGAGAAATGCTAAATTGGGCAGAACTAGATAAAGCTACTCAAAAATTGTTAGAGGAGTATTATCAAGATATGAAGATGGAATTGGATATATCAAATTCCGTTACGATTCATAATTTGTTAAAATGAGACAAGGGGGACAGGTTTGAATTGTCTCATAAATTAAGGGAATAAATGTCGAAAAAGAGAATTGAAAAAAACACAAAGTTAGGAGGAAATAAAAATGTCTGTAGAACTAAAATATAAGCACCAACAAAAAACATATGAATTAATGGAAGATAGACTAAAAACGAAGGGAAAAGCAGCGTTCTCATTTCCAACAGGAGCAGGAAAAAGCTTTCCACCATTAAAATATATAGAAGAACATCCAGAAGAAAATATATTAATAGTAGTTTCATCAAGAGCAATAGCGAATCAACTTAAAAGCTACATAAAAAAATATGTGAAAGATGGAGACAAATTATTAAAATCTAAAAGAATTGGAATTATAACTTATCATAAATTAGGATTGTTAAAAGGGAAAGTAAAAAATATGAGACCAGATACTATCATATATGACGAAGCACATAGAATTGGAGCAGAAACATGGGAAATAGCAGTAGAAGAATTAGAGGAAAGATTTCCAAAAGCGAAAGAAATAGCCATGACAGCTACTCCAGAAAGAACAGATAAAAGAAACATGTTATATGAAAAATTTGGAGAAGATGTCGTATATGAAATGAGTTTGACAGAGGCATTAAGTGGAGAAAAAGAAGGAGAGGTAATATTAAAAAGTCCAAAATATATAAGAGTTTTATCAACATTATCTCTAGAGCTAAAAGAATATAAAAAGAGAATAGAAGAGCTAAAAGATGAGACAATGAAAGAAAGATTATTAAAAAAATATGAAAGATTAGAAAGTATCATAAGTGCTTCGCCAGATATCCAAGACGTTATGGAAGTTGGAATGAAAAAGAAAAATGGAAAATACATTGTATTTTGTGAAAATAGAGAAGACTTACAAGAAAAAATGGCTCATGCAGAAGAGATATTTGGAAAAGTCAATCAGAAAATAAAAACAGATTATGTTATAAGTAAAAATGGTAGAAAAGATGAATTTGGAAAAACGCAAGCACAAAATAGAAGAATATTAGAAGAATTCCAAGAAAGTAAAGAAGGAGAAGAACTAGAATTGTTATTCTGTGTAGATATGCTAAACGAAGGAGTACATTTAGAAGGAATAGATGGAGAAGTAATGTTTCGAGCTACAGAATCAAGTCTTATCTATAAACAGCATATAGGAAGAGTATTATCAGCAGACGAAGAGGCAGAAGAAACAGTAATAATTGATGCCGTAAATAACTGGTTGAGACAAGAAGAAGCGTTTGAAGAAATAGCAGGAGCGATACAAATTAGAAAACAAGAAAAAGGAAAACTTATCTTATATAGAAATAAAAGAAATTTTCCCTAAGATGCAAAAGACCAATGAAAAAACACAAATAGAAAAAAATAAAGAGTTATTGAATTCGGAACAAGTAAATTGATATAGGAAAATAATTAACTTTTTTAAAAAAGTTTTAAACGATAAGCATAAGATGAAGACGTGAAAAAATGAATATTTTGCTGAAATAGAAAAATTGGTTGAATTCTTTGAGACCGATAAATAGAAATGAGACAGTTGAGACCTGTCCCTTTTGTCTCATGAAAGGAGAATGAAACGACATGGAAGAAGAAAGAATTGTGAGTCCAGAAATGGAAGGACAAGCAGAAGAAAGATTAGAAAATTCTTTAAGACCCAAGACATTGGATGAATATATTGGACAAAACAAAGTCAAGGAAAATATGAAAATTTACATAGAAGCTGCCCAGAAAAGAGGGGAGTCATTAGACCATGTCTTATTATATGGACCTCCAGGACTAGGAAAAACGACATTGTCTAATATCATATCCAATGAAATGAATTCCAACATTAAAATCACTTCTGGGCCAGCAATAGAAAAGCCGGGAGATTTAGCTTCTTTGCTAACCAATCTTTCCGAATTTGATGTATTATTTATTGATGAAATTCATCGATTAAGCAAAAGTGTAGAAGAAATATTATATCCTGCTTTAGAGGATTATACGTTAGACATTATGATTGGAAAAGGACCAAGTGCAAGGTCAATTCGATTAGATTTGCCAAAGTTTACTCTAATTGGTGCAACCACAAAAGCAGGTGCTTTATCCACGCCATTACGTGACCGTTTTGGTATTGTTCATCGTTTAGAATTGTATTCGGTAGAAGATTTAATAACCATTGTGAAAAGGTCAAGCAAAATTTTAGAGGTAAAAATCGAAGAAGAGGCAGCCAAAGAGATTGCTAGAAGGTCAAGAGGAACACCAAGAATCGCGAATCGATTATTAAAAAGAGTAAGAGATTATGCCATTGTTTTAGGAGATGGAGATATTACCTTAAAAATCACGAAGCATGCTTTAAACCAATTAGAAATTGATGAACTTGGTTTAGACGAAATAGACAGAAAAATACTAGAAACGATGATTGTGCAATATGGTGGTAGACCTGTTGGAATAGAAGCTTTAGCAGTAAGTGTGGGAGAAGAAATGGATACCATAGAGGATGTATATGAACCTTACTTAATCCAAATTGGATTTATGGCAAGAACTTTGCGAGGAAGACAAGCTTTGCCACCAGCTTATCAGCATTTGGGATATGACATGCCACAAGAATGATTTTGCGGATACTTTTAGGGATGGAGGAAAAATTATGAAATTATTATTACATACATGTTGTGCACCTTGTAGTGTATATTGTATTGATACGTTAAGAGAAGAAGGAATTGAGCCAACCGTGTATTGGTTTAACCCTAACATACATCCATACATGGAATACAAAGCAAGAAGAGATTGCGTAAAAGAATATACAAGTAATATAGGAGTTCAAGCTATTTTTGAAGAAAATTATGGGCTAAGAGATTTCTGCAAAAATGTAGTCAATGATTTAGAAAATCGATGCCAAAAGTATTGTTATCCTGTTCGATTGGAGCAAACTGCTAAATATGCCAAAGAAAATGGATATGATAGCTTTTCTACCACTTTGTTAGTGAGCCCTTATCAAAATCATGAGATGTTAATTCAAGTGGCAGAAGAGATGGCAAAAAAGTATAATATAAAATTCTTATATCGAGATTTTAGAGTTGGTTTTCGTCAAGGACAAGCAAAAGCGAGAGAGTTAGGTTTGTATAGGCAGAAGTATTGCGGTTGTGTTTTTTCGGAGGAGGATAGGTATCTACAGGAAAAAAAGAAAAAATTTACAGATACAAGAAGTTTGGAAGATAAAAAATTAATATAATGAATGTATATATAACACAATTTTAAAAATAAAATTCCAAATGATATAGGAGTATAATCATGAATCTAGAAAAAGTAATAAAAAATAGTATAGCCAATTTTGATGGAAAAGTAGCAATTTATTATGATGACTTGAAAGGTAACACAATAAAAATAAATGTAAATGAAAAATATAATGCTGCTAGTTGTATAAAAATATTTATTTTAGTAGAATTATTTAATCAAATTAATAAAGGAATAATAAACAAAAAGGAAAAACTAACTTATAAAGAAAAAGACTATGTAAATGGTAGTGGGATTTTAAGATATTTGAGTAAAGGCATAAAATTACCAATATCAGATATTGCAACATTAATGATGATTATAAGTGATAATGTTGCTACTAATATATTAATAGATTTTTTAGGGATAGAAAATATAAACAAAACTATAAAAAGTATAGGTTGTGATAATACAGAATTATATAGTAAATTTAAATCGGTTGAAAATGAAATGTTTTCAGAGACTACAGCTTATGATTATTATTTAGTATGGAAAAAATTAAATAACTATGAATTGTTTGATAAAGAAATGACACAAGGAATAATAGATATAATAAAAAATCAAAAATATCAAGAAATGCTTGGAGATGGAATCGATAAGGTTTATAAAGAAATAAAAGAACCAATAGTTAATTATATAGTAAGTAAAAGTGGAAAATATGAATCCGTAAGAAATGACGGTGGAATCGTATCAACTATATATGGAAATTATATTTTAACAATTATGATAAAAGATTTTAAAGATGAAAATTATTTGAATGATGACTATGTTTATGATTTAGGAAGAAAAATAAGTAATATTATATTTAATAGCTATATTGGTAAGTATTAAAAATAATAGAAAAGATGATAGTGATATAGTACAATTTTAAGGAGGATATAGATGAATATAAAAGTTGTTACAGGTGGAATTTTAGAAAAAGATGGAAAATTTTTATTAGTTCAGGAAAATAAAGGAATATGTAAAGGGAAATGGAATGTTCCTGCAGGTGGTTTAGATGAAAATGAATCTTTGATAGAAGGAGCTAAAAGAGAAATACAGGAAGAAACTGGTTGTAAAGTAGAAGTGACAGGAATATTAGAAATTGTGAATGAAATATTAGAAGGTGTGAATGTAATTTGTTTCTTTTTTGATACTAAAATGATAGATGAAAATATTAAAACAGACGGAAAAGAAATAGCAAATGTAAAATGGTTCACTTATGAAGAAATGATAAATAGGAAAGATGAACTTAGAGCAGATGGATATTTCTTGAGTACAATTAAAAATAAAATAGATAACAAAATACAATCTACGGAAATAATAAAAACGATAAAAAAGAAAATATGAGTTTAACTACTTGGAAATGTTCATTAGATAGTAAAATACATGAATAGGAGAGAATCATGATAAAAATATTATTTGTATGTTATGGAAATATATGTAGGTCACCAATGGCAGAATATGTATGTAAAGACATGGTAAAAAAAGAAGGGTTAGAACAACAATTTTACATTGACTCAGCAGCAACTAGTGAGGAAGAAATAGGGAATCCAGTTCATTATGGAACTAGAAATAAATTAGAACAAAAGAAGATACCATGTGGAAACCATAGAGCTAAAAGAATAACGAAACAAGATTATGATAAATTTGATTATATCATTGGTATGGAACAACGAAACGTAGAAGATATCAAAAGAATAGTGGGAAAAGATAGCAAAAATAAAGTTTATCAACTTTTAGATTTTTCTGCCCATCCAAGAAATATTGCAGACCCATGGTACACAGGTGATTTTGATACAACCTACCATGATGTGGTTGAAGGGTTGCAAGCATTTTTGAAATATATAAAAGAAAATTAAGGAGAAAATCAAATGATTAAAAATAAACAAAACAAAATGAATCATTTCATAAAAATTTTATTTATTGTGGCAAGTATTTTATTTGCTATGCCATCTATTATTTATTTACTACAAAAGAAAACAGTATTCCAGTTTGGACCATATTTTCAATTTTTGTATGATTTACCAATTAGTAGAATGACACAAACATTATTATATATCTTTATATTATGCATATTATCAGTATTGTATTTTATTATCATAAAGAAGAGAAAAGAAATTTTTCAAAGTAAAAAGGAAATGTTTCTATGGATAGCAATCATAACATTAGTATTTGTAATGGTATTGCCATTTACTTGTTCTGACGTATTTTATTACTTGGGAATTGGTAGACTAGATAGTACATACCATCAAAATCCTTATTATGTAACCATAAAGGAATTTGTAGAAAAGGATAATAATAGTCAGTATATACAAACGGATACAGTACTAGCACAAGGATATTATAATGATTGGGCAGATTCGACTGTCGTATATGGATCAATTTGGACATTAATCTGCAAATTAGTAGCAGGAGTATCTTTTGGTAACATAGATTTTGCCTTACTGATTTTTAAATTAGTAAATGTATTAGTGCATTTAGGGAATTGCTATTTAATAGATAAAATAGCACATAAAAAAATATTTACTTTATTATATGGACTAAATCCATTTATTTTGATAGAAGGAATTGCTTGTGTTCACAATGATATGTTTGTTGCATTCTTTCTATTAATAGCATTATATTTTTTAGTAAAAAGAAAAAACTTAGTGGTAAGTATCATTTTTCTGGCTATGGCAACAGCAATTAAATATTTTACTATTATTTTATTACCATTTGTGATTATTTACTATTTTAGAGAAGAAAAACCATTACAACGATTTCGGAAGATGCATACAATATGGATGTTTGTTTCTAATGATTTTAGCGATTCCCTATTTGTTTTATGTGCAAGATGGACAAGTATTAAGCGGATTATTGATACAGCAAGAAAAGTTAGCTAAAAATTTTTATATTATAATAACGGAATATTTCAAAGAACCAAGCCTGTCAGTATCTACCGTAAACCATGTTTTATTAGGTAGCTTTATGATTATTTATTTCTTTACTTGTGTTATTTTGTTAAACAAAAAAGAGATACGATTTCGTGAGGAAATGAAGAAAGCAAATTATTTTATTATGGCATTTTTATTTTTGCTAATTACCAATTTTCAACCATGGTATATTATTTGGTTATTTCCACTATTGATGTGGCAAAGTTCGGAGAATATAAGATGGATTCCGCAAATAGCATTAGTAAGTGAATTTGCTAATAGTGTCTTTTTGACTTATAATGAAAGTTGGCAGAATGGAACACCATTTACTTTTATTTTCATTGTTGGAAGTTTAGGTATGTGGATTATCAATCAAAAAATGAAAAATAGGAGGAAAAGTTTTGGGAAAATTAGTATTAGTAGATGGTAACAGTATCATGAACCGAGCATTTTATGGAATCATGGGAAGCAAAATGCTAACCACAAAAGACGGAAAATACACCAATGCCGTTTATGGTTTTTTGGCCATTTTATTCAAACTTTTGGAAGATGTGAATCCAGAATATTTAGTCGTTGCTTTTGACTTAAAAGCACCAACGGCAAGACATAAGTTATATGAAGGATATAAGGCGACGAGAAAAGGGATGCCACAAGAATTAGCAGAGCAAATGCCGATGATAAAAGAAATTTTAAGAGCTATGAATATTGATATTGTAGAGATGGAAGGCTATGAAGCAGATGATGTGCTACGGAACCTTATCTCGTTATGGAGAAAAGCAAGGATTAGACGTAATCATACTTTCAGGAGACAGAGATACCTTTCAATTAGCGACTGACAAGGTAACGATTCGTATTCCTCATACCAAAGGGGGGAAAACCGAAACCGATGAATATAATCGAGAAAGAATCATAGAAAACTATGGAATAGAGCCAAAACAATTAATTGATGTCAAAGGCTTACAAGGAGATTCCTCTGATAATATTCCAGGAGTGCCAGGAGTAGGAGAGAAGACAGCCCTAGCCTTGATTCAAAAATTTGGTTCGATTGAAAGTTTGTATGAAAAGGTAGACAAAGGCGAGGCAGAATTAAAGGGAAAGCAAAAAGAAAAAATAGAGAATAACAAAGATTTAGCGTTTTTATCCAAAACCTTAGGAACCATTAATTTGGAAGTACCGATTCAAGATACGTTAGATGATTTCAAAGTGGAGGAATGGGACAAGCCAAAAGTTTTAGAACTATTTAAAGAGTTAAACTTTAATCGTTATATTGACCGATTTTCTTTACGTGGAGAAGAGAAAGTAAAAGAAGAACCAAAAGACTTATTTCAAATAGTAGATAAATCGAAAGAAGAGGTCATAAGCTTGATAGAAGAACAAAAACAAATGATTTTTTTGATTCATACAAGTGAGGATGCGAAACCAGAAAAAATCATAAAAGAAAAGATAGTGGGATTGACGATTTTTGATGAAAATAGGAAAGAATCGGTTTATCTAGCTATTCAAGAAGAACAAGAGATTCATGACTTTCAAACCATTTTTGAAAATGAGACGATTCAAAAAATTAGTATAGATTTAACCAAAAGCTATATTCTATTAAAGCAAGTAGGAATTGATTTAAAAGGAATTCACTACGATATTGCTATTGCAAGTTATATTTTAAATCCAAACAATAATAAACTAGAAATAGAAAGATTAATGGAGCAATATTTAGATGTCAATGTGCAAGAGTTAGTGGGAGAAGAACCAAAGCAACAACAAATCAATTTATTTGATGCGATACAACCAGAAACAATCTCAGCGAATCAAAAAGAGAAGGAAAGACAGGCTTTTTATGCTTATGGAATTGCCAAAATCAAACAAATCACTTTAAAAGAGTTAGAAGAAATAGGGGCTTTGGAATTATTCTACGAAATTGATATGCCAACTATTGAAGTGTTGTCAAATATGCAATGGAACGGCATGTATGTAGACGAAGAAGAACTAAATCAGTTTGGAAAAGAATTAACAGAAAAATTAGAAACCATAACAAAAGTTATCTATGAAATGGCAGGAGAAGAATTCAATATTAATTCCACCAAACAATTAGGAGAAATCCTATTTGAAAAAATGAAATTACCTGTCATCAAAAAGACGAAAAGTGGCTATTCAACGGATGTGGATGTATTAGAGAAACTAAAAAGAGAAGACCCTATCATTGAACAAATATTAGAGTATAGGCAATTGATGAAATTAAACTCAACTTATGTAGAAGGATTAAAACAATACATCAACCCAAAAACAAAGAGAATTCACTCTTTCTTCCATCAAACCATAACTGCCACAGGAAGAATCAGTTCAACCGAACCCAATCTTCAAAATATACCAACACGATTTGAACTAGGAAAAAGAGTTAGAAAAGTGTTCCAACCAGAAGAAGGAAAGTTATATATTGATGCTGACTATTCTCAAATAGAACTAAGAGTACTGGCTCATATATCAGAAGATGAACATATGATTCAAGCCTTTAAAGAGGGGCAAGATATTCATAAACAAGCAGCTTCCAAAGTGTTTAAAACACCAATTGAGGAAGTGACCAAGGAGCAAAGAAGCGATGCCAAAGCAGTAAACTTTGGAATTGTCTATGGAATTAGTGACTTTGGACTAGGAGAGCAACTTGGCATTTCTAGAAAAAAAGCAAAACAATATATCACAGAATACTTAGAACAATATGCAGGAATTAAAGCTTTTATGGAAGGAATTACGGAAAAAGCCACAGAGCAAGGCTATGTCGAGACGTTATTCCATAGAAGAAGATATATACCAGAACTAAAATCGAATAATTATATGGTAAGACAATTTGGGTCAAGAGCAGCCATGAATACACCAATTCAAGGAACAGCAGCAGATATCATGAAAATTGCCATGATAAAAGTATATCAAGAAATTCAAAAAAGAGGATTGCAATCAAAAATTGTATTGCAAGTTCATGACGAAATGATGATAGAGGCAGTGGAGGAAGAAAAAGAGGAAATCAAAGACATCATGAAACAATGCATGGAATCAGCAATTGATTTACAAGTGCCACTGATAGCAGATATAGCAGAAGCAAAAAACTGGTATGATTGCAAATGAGACAAAGGGGACAGGTTTCATTTGTCTCATAAATCACATAGAAAAATGTCGAAAAATAAAAATATTAAAAAATGACAAAAAAAGTGAGACAAATGAAACCTGTGCCCTTTGTCTCAAAAAAGGAGAAAGAAAAGATTGAAAAGCAAAAAGCTCATAATTATTATTTTACTGTCTATTTTATTAGTGTGTGTTTTTTTATATAAGGATGCTTTGTTAAAAATGTTATATCCTAAGACTTATCAAGAATTAGTCTCTAGGTATGGAGAAAAATATCAGGTAGAGGAAAATCTTATTTTTGCTGTGATAAAGGCAGAGAGCAATTTTGAGAAAGAGGCTATTTCCAATCGAAATGCCATTGGTTTAATGCAATTGATGGAAGATACAGCAAAAGATGTAGCCAAGAAAAATCAAATAGCAATCCATGAAGAAAATTTGAAAAAAGAACTTTGTGATGTGAATAAAAATATTGAGATAGGAACTTGTTATTTATCGATTCTTATCCAGAAATACCAGAACAAAGAAATGGCTTTAGCAGCCTATAATGCAGGAACGGGAACAGTAGATGGATGGATTGAAAAGGGCATTATTAAAAAAGATGGAACCGATATTGAAAAAATACCTTATAAAGAAACCAACAATTATGTGAGAAAAATAGTAAGAGATTATAAAATTTATGAAGATTTGTACAAAAACTAGACAAATGACGAAAAATGGAATAAAATAGAAATATTAAAAGACAAAAAAGAAGGAGAAACAAAATGATAGTAGAACAATTAATTTTTACCGTTATTTCATTTGCTTTTTTTGTGTATATGTTTTTTCGTATGATTCGAAACAATGATACAACCTATATAGTGGTATTAGTTTTGGAAGCGATTGGCATTGCCCTTAATTTTGTAGAAGTATTATTTAGAATAAAATTAAATATGTTATTTGTTATTTTAAAATATATGTTATCTATCATACTTCCAATTGGCATTATAATTTTAGAAAAGAGAAATATGGGACTATACGAAATGGTATATCTTCAAAAAGCAAAATTATATGCATTCTTTGGCAATCACAAAAAAGCAAAACAAGCATTAATTGATTTAATAGAAAAAAATCCAAATTCTTATAAAGCCCATAAAATGCTAGCTGAAATTTACGAGCTGGAAGGTGGCATGAGGAAAGCAATTGATGAATATGTACAAGCCATTGATTTGAATAAAAAGGATTATGATTCTTATTATAAAGTGGCAGAATTATTGCACCATTTAGATAAGAAAGACGAAGCTTCTGAAATGTTGTTTAATTTATTGAAGAAAAAGCCAGAAATGTGCAAAGCCTCTGAATTGTTAGGAGAAATTTTAATCGAAAAAGAACAGTATAAAGAAGCGGTTAATGTGTATCAAGATGCTTTAAAATATAATCCAGTCAGTTATGAATTAAATTATAATTTGGGAATTGCTTATACCATGTTAAACGATTTTCAAAATGCCAAGACATGTTATGAAAAAGCAGCAGAGATTAATTCGTTATTATATAATGCAAAATATTCATTAGCAGAGATTGCTTTGATTTATAAAGATTTAGAAGAAGCAGAAAAGAGATTTTTAGAAGCAATCGAGGAGGAAGAGTTATCAGCAGATGGCTATTATGAATTAGCTAAAATTTATTTAATTAGAGGGGATAAAGATACGGCTATCAAATATATCAATACAGCCATTGATACGAATTCTAAAAAGATAGTAGAAAAAGTGAAAAAAGAACCAATTTTTATTCCAATTATGGCTAAAATTTCAATACCATTTAATTTGGAAGAACCAATACAACAAGAACAAAAATTACAAGAAAAAGAGGTAAAAGCCAAAGAACATCTTGAAGAAATGAGCGAAATAACGAGAAATTTAAGTTATCATGATATTAAATTATTAAAGAAAAATGTTTTTGGTAGAGGCAAGAAGATGGAAAAAGAAGTTCAAGTACAAGAACAAGACGAACAAAAAGAAAGACAAGATTAGAAGCATTTATTTCAAGTTTAATGTATTTTTTATAAAGTAACAATTCGGGGGGACCAACAAATTACAGAGTGTATTCAATTTTTATTTATTAAAAATTGGATT
>CAOJZE010000020.1 GCA_948466095.1 uncultured Clostridium sp. | reverse complement strand
ATTCAAACTATAGAACATTATATACTTGAAATAGAAATGAAATTATTTGATGCCTTGAATGGTGGTGATTTTAATGAGTAATAAACAAAATAAAGCTTATCAAAAACATTTAACACTACTAAATAGAGAAGATATAGAAAAACTGCTTAAATTGGATTTTAAATTTTATCAAATAGCTGATAATATTCAAAAACATCCTACTACAATATCTAAAGAAATTTTGAATAATAGAACTAAACATACACCTTCTAATTTTAATAATAAATCTAATTATTGTAAATACAAAAATACTTGTACATTAAAAAATATTTGTAATTCAAATTGTATTGCAGAATGCAGACGTTGTGGAAAATGTAATAGTGTTTGTTCTCAATACGAATTAGATATTTGTCTTAAATTATTAAAACCACCTTATGTATGTAATGCTTGTAGCAATTATGCTCAATGTAGAAAAATTAAATATATTTATATTGCTAACAATGCACAGAAAAAATATGAAGCAACACTTGCTTCTAGCAGAGAAGGCATTAATATTTCACAAGATAAGCTTCAAAAATTAGATGATTTAATATCCCCTCTAGTCAAACAAGGACAATCTATTAAGCTAATCTATTCTAATCATAAAAATGAAATAAACTGTTCTGTTAGATGTTTATACAATTATATAGAAATGGGATTGCTTTCAATAAAAAATATTGATCTACCTAGAAAAGTTCGCTACAAAGTTCGTAACAAAAATCAAAATCCAGAGAAGAAAGACTATAGTTACAGAATTGGTAGAACATATGAAGATTTTATAAATATGCTAAAAGAAAATCCAAATGCTCATATTGTTGAAATGGATACTGTAATTGGAACTAATGAAGCTGGAAAAGTTTTATTAACTCTTTTATTTAGAGAATTTAATTTTATGATAGCAAGACTCTTCCTGATAAATCTAGTAAATCAGTAAAAGATGAACTAGATAATATAGAGAAAATTATAGGTACAGAATTATATAAAAGAGTATTTAAATATATTTTAACCGATAATGGAGGTGAATTTCAAAGACCTGAAGAACTCGAAACAAGTACTGATGGTAGCAAAAGAAGTTCTATATATTACTGTGAACCAAACCGTTCAGATCAAAAAGCTAAAGTTGAAAAGAATCACGAATATATTAGATATATAATACCTAAAGGTACATCAATGGACAATTATACACAAAGTGATATCGATTTAATGATGAGCCATATCAATAGCACAGCAAGAGAAATCCTAAATTTTGCTACACCATATAATATGGCTACAATATATCTAGGTATGGATGCTCTTAATAAACTCAAATTTAATAAAATCCAACCTGATCATATTATACTAAAACCATATTTAATTAACAATAAAAAATAATAAATTTATATGAGATAAAGCAACAAAAAAAGTAGAATTTAGTCTTGCACAGATAAAATTTCTACTTTTATTTTTCAGTTTTAGGTACTTTTTGTAACAGGAAATATTTTCCAAAGATATCTTAAACTTGCATTTAGTCTTTCTTTTCAAACTAGAATTTACTTTTTTACTTAACCATTTTTTCTGTTCTTCCATGATTTCTCTTATCTGTTACTTCTTTCCATATTATATCTTTATGAGCCTTTAAGTTATTGATTTTATCAAAATACCTTCTTATATCTTTTTGTAATTCTTTTTGATTTTCTTTTGCTTTGAATACATAATGACCTCCTTGTTCGACTATCTTTTTCGTCATTTTTTCTTGTGTTCCTATCGCATCTATTGTTATATGAGCACCTGATATGTCTAATAAATCTAACAATTCTGGTATCGCTGTTATTTCATTTGATTTTTCATCCACTTTCACTTGACCTATTGATATTCCTACATCTCCTAAAAATGCTGATACGATATATGGAGTGTTTCCTCCATTAATTGTATCTGTAGCACAATACTTATATTTTTGTCTGTCTTCTTTTTTACTATTTCTTTTGTCCAGTCTACAAATATTTCCATGATTTTTTTACTGTCTATTGCTGCAAATACATCTGATAAGCAGTCATGTGATGGTGTCCCATTTTCTAATTTTAATAATTTTATGAAATATTCTTCTTTTAATTTCGGAAATCAGCTATATTTTTGAAATCTGTTAAACCACATAATATTCCATATATTGTCATTATTAATATATCTATTAATTTATATTTTTTCCTCTTATATCTCTTGGTTCTTCTAATATTTCAAATTTTTCAAATAATGTTTTCATTTATTTTACCTCTTGAAAACATTATACTATATTTTCTCACTCTGTACATAAATTTTTAAGCGATTGCCATACAAGTAAAACTATATTATTTTGACTTTTCAGCTATCTAAAAAACAAAAATTAAAGACTACCTCTCTAATTCTTGTTTTAATTCTATTTCAATTGATTCATAACTTCTTCTGCAAAATTTTCTTCTTTTTTCTCAATTCCTTCTCCTTTTTCAAATCTTGCAAATTCCACTACTTCACTATCCGTCTCACTTAATAATTGATTTACTTTTTTATTTGGGTCTTTTACAAAAGCTTGGTCTACTAAGCAAATTTCCTCATAGAATTTTCCAATTCTACCTTGCACGATTTTTTCAGCAATGGCTTCTGGTTTTCCCTCATTCATAGTTTGTGCCTTTAAGATTTCCATTTCTTTATTAACTCTTTCTTCTGGCACTTCTTCTTTTCTTACATATTCAGGTCTTGCAGCAGCAATTTGCATACAAATATCTTTTGCTACTTCACTAGTTCCCTTTTTCATGTTAACTAAAACAGCAATTTTTCCATCACCATGAATATATTTTTCTACTAAACCATCTGATTCAAATCTTGCAAATCTTCTAATATTCATATTTTCACCAATCGTAGCTATTTTATCAACCAATACTTCTTGCACCGTTTTTCCTGCTACTTCCATTGACTCTTGTGCTAATAATGCTTCTACATCAGTCGGATTTTTTTCTACAACTTGTTTTGCTATATTCATAACAAATGTTTTAAATTCTTCGTTTTTACCAACAAAGTCAGTTTCTGAATTAACTTCTACGACAGCTCCTGTTTTTCCATCTTCTGAAATATAAGCCTCTACTAGTCCCTCTGCTGCTACTCTTCCAGATTTTTTAGCTGCTTTTGCAATTCCTCTTTCACGTAATAGTTCAATTGCTTTTTCCATGTCTCCATCTGTCTCTGTTAATACTTTTTTGCAGTCCATCATGCCTGCTCCTGTTTTCTCTCTTAAGTCTTTTACTAAACTTGCTGTAACCATTTATCATTCCTCCTTATATATTAAAAATAAGTAGAGCAGAAAGCTCTACTCTTTGTTTTTTATCTAATTTTAAGCCTGTTGTTCTTCTGTTGTTTCTTCAACTGCTTCTACTACTTCCTCGATGCTAGTAGGTTCTTCTGTTTCAGCAACTTGTTCTTGATCCATTTCTGGCTCAAAACTTTCTCCTTGTTTTCCTTCAATAACAGCATTTGCCATAACATCTGCTATTAATTTTACAGCTCTTATTGCATCGTCATTTCCTGGTATTGGGTAATCTAATTCTTCTGGATTGCAGTTGGTATCCACTAATCCTACTACTGGAATTCCTAATTTTTTAGCTTCTAAAATAGCGATTCTTTCTTTTTTAGGGTCAATTAGGAAGATAACTCCTGGTAATTTTTCCATTTCTTTAATTCCACCAAGATTTCTTTCTAATTTTTCCATTTCTTTTTTCAATAAAATAACTTCTTTTTTAGGTAATATATCAAATGTTCCATCCTCTTGCATAGTTTCTAAGTCTCTTAATCTTTGTACTCTAGTGCGAATGGTATCAAAGTTCGTTAACATTCCTCCTAACCATCTTTGGTCAACATAGTACATACCACATTTTAAAGCTGCTTCTTTCATACATTCTTGTGCTTGTTTTTTGGTTCCTACGAATAAAACTGTCTTTCCTTCTTCTGCTTGTTCTTTGATAAAGCTGTAAGCTTCATCTAATTTTTTAGATGTCTTTTGTAAGTCGATGATATGAATTCCATTTCTAGCTTGGAATATATATTCCGCCATTTTAGGATCCCATCTTCTTGTTTGATGTCCAAAGTGAACACCTGCTTCAAGTAATTGTTTCATTGCAACTACTGCCATTTTTAATTCCTCCCTTTTTGTTATTTCTTCCACAAAGTTTCTGCATTTTTTAGGACCTAAATCCTTAGGCACTTCCCTTAAAACTCCCTTTGTGTGATTAATACGTTCGCTATTGTATCATATTTTGGCAATCATTTCAAGTGTTTTTTAAAATTTTATACTTAAACTTGATTCCTATTTAGAGCTTTTTACTAAAAAAGTTTATCTATTTTTTATGATGTAACAATTCGGGGGGACCAACAAGATTACAGTCTGTTATGTAATTACAGACTGTTCGTAGTTGGGAGTTACAAATAAAAAATATATAAACTTTTTTAATAAAAATACTACCTCAAATAGTTAGTAAATCACAAAACCGCTCCTATGATTCCCGCATCATTTCCCAAAATAGCAGTTTCCATTCTGATACGTTGCCTTTCTTCATCTTTTTCATTCACTCTTGCTATCTCTTCTCTCAATCTTGGTAACAAGACCTCTTCAAAATACACAAAACTACCACCAATACCAATTATTTCTGGTTCAAAAATATAAATCAAATTTTGGATTCCAATCCTTAAATTTTCGATAAATTCTGATACCACTTTTTCAATTATTTCATAATCCTTATTTCCTAAACGATTTTCTTTCATGATTTCTAATAATTCTACTCCACTAGTAGTCTCATCTAAATTAAGAACATTTCTTAAGTTATCTTTTAAAGCCTTCATAGAAGCATATCTTTCAAAACATCCTCTACTACCACAATGGCATGGTATTCCATCTTTTTCAATCACCATATGTCCAAATTCATAGCCAGGTTTCTTACCAGCTTGTAACAATTCATGATTCAAAAAGGCTGCTCCTCCAATCCCTGTTCCTAAAGTTAAAAATAGGCTTCTGTCATATCCTTTTAAACAGCCATATGCATTTTCAGCCAAAGCCGCACATTTTGCATCATTCCTTATTTTTATTGGTAAATTTAATTCCTGTAACCTTTCTATCATCGGATAATTTTTTGCTATTCGCAAATTACCAGAATCAATAATAACACCATCATCTGCCCAACCTGGTGCTCCAATTCCTATTTCATGGATGTCATAATCTTTTCTTAATTGTTTCACTTTCTCTATTATATATTCTTCAATTGATTTCTCAATATTGTGTTTCTCAACACTTGTCAATCTTTTCTCTTTTTTCTCTAAAATATTGCCATCTTCATCTACTACACCGATAGCAATATGGCTTCCGCCTAAATCAACTCCAACTTTCATTTTATCGCTTCCTCTCTTGTCACATGGAGACACTTCCTTTGCGACATTTTAATAAAATACATTTTTACTTAGTTTAAAAATCATATAATAATTATAATATTAAAATTGTCTTTTTCTTTTAACAAAAATATCGCAAAGGAATTGTTCCCATGCGACATCTTTTTTATACACCATATGCTGAGAATAAGAAATTTCCCATATAAACTTGTACACATGGTACTAATACAACTAATACAAAGAAAATTAACACAAATCCAACAATAGCATAAACAATCTGTGGCAATGCCTTCATTATTTTCGTCATAATATTATCAATATCAATTTCCATGTATTCTACTAACTTCTCCATCATCTCTGTCAAATCTGTTTTCATACCAATATTTAACATTTCTGTAATCATCGGTTTTGCTAACCCTGATTCTTCAAATGGTTCAATCCAAGAAGCACCAGTTACCAAATTGTTAATGGAACTTTCTATCATAGATAGCATAACTAAATTTTTAACAATATTTTTACTAACATCAATCGCATCTTGTATTCTCATTCCATTTCTTAAATTCAATACCATTGCCTTGATAAATCTTGAAAAATCAATAGCAAATATTAGCTCCCCAAAAATAGGCATTCTATATTTAAATTGATGAAAATTATATTTTCCTCTTGGCGTACGAACATAAAGAATAATAGACACAACAACTCCCATAAGGAAAATAGCTGGAATATACCAATACTTAATTGCTGTATTAATAACCCCTTGGAACCATAGCGTAATAGCTGGCAAAGTTTCTTCTGTTCCTAATTCCTCAAATACTCCTTGAATAGCTGGAATAGCAAACAAAGTACCTACTAGCAACATAACAATTAATAAAACAAACTGAATAGCATTTGGAATTAAGATAGACCTTAATTTTTTATTCAAAGCTTCTGTTTCATCTAAATATCTAACGGCTTGTTCTAAGGAACTGGTAAGAGAACCTGATAATTCCCCAACTTTTATCATATTCACATAGATATAGGGAAAAACATCTGAATAATATTCCATGGTTGTATAGATATTTTCTCCGGCTTCTACACCAGCTAAAATATCTTCTAAAATACCTTTCAGCGTTAAATTATCCGTACTTTGGATAATAGTATCTAACGCATGTACATTGTTAAAATTTGCCTTTTTTAATAAATAAAAGTTTTGTGTAAATACAACGATATCTCTTGATGTTATTTTTTCACTTTTAGCAAAATACAAATTAATTTTTTGTTTTGTCGTTAACTCCTCTTTCTTTTTTCCTAATTGCGTTGTATTAACATCTTTCATAATTTCTTGTATATCGGTAATATTTCTCTTTTTCTTTCTTTGTCCTTTTTTCGCACGTTCCGAAACTTGTTCTATGGATATCGGTACTAAATCACCATTTTTTATTAATTGTATTAAATTCTCTTTACTAGACGACTCTACTTTGTTTTTTACAACAATTCCCGTCTTCGTTAAAGCTTTATACATATATATAGGCATTTTTACATCCTCCTATTTTTATTTTCTGTCTCTTTTTATTCTCAATTGCATAATTGTTCTGTTTAGTCTTTCTAAGTTTTTTTCTTCAATCTGAGCTTTTGCTTGATCTAATGTGATTTTATCTTGTACAAAAAGTTCAGCTAAAGAATTAATAAGTCCAATACTTCCTTTATCTGAGCTACTTTGGATCGCATCTTCTATTTCAGAAGCACTTAATTTTTCTTTACGAATAATACCTGCTACTACATTATCCACTACCATGACTTCTGGTACTAATACCAATTTACCATCCACCCCTGGCAATAATCTTTGTGATATGACTAATTTTAATAAAGCAGATAATAAATATTTTACTGTTCTTTGATCCGCTACATCGTAAAAATTAATCATTCTATCAATCGTTTCTGCACAAGACTTAGTATGCAAAGTTCCTATTACTAAATTTCCAGACTCTGCTGTTTCGATAGCAGCTTCCATCGTTTCTTTATCACGGATTTCTCCAATTACTAAAATATCACTATCTTCTCTTAGTGAATTTTTAACTCCTTCACTGAAAGTCAAGCTATCTTTTCCTCCTCCTATTTCTTTTTGCACAATTAATGATTTTTTAGATTGATGTTTATATTCTACTGGATTTTCTAATGTTATAATTTTTCTATTTTGATTCTCGTTAATATGGTCAATTAAAGCATTTAGGGTGGTAGTTTTACCAGAATTTGTTTTTCCCGTAACTAAAATTAGTCCTTGTGGTTGATAGGTCATTCTCCTAACAATATCTGGAACTCCTAATGATTCATAAGTTGGTAATTCATTTCTAATTAATCTTAACGTGCATATTGGAATATCATCTGATAAAGAAATATTGACCCTTAGTCGAATATCTTTATATTCATAAGACATATCTAATTTTCTCGTTTTGTTAAACACCTCATCTTTATATACATTTCCCTTTATTAAATGGTCATATAATTCAGACATATCATCTGGTGTTAAAATTTCACTATCTGGCAAAGGTACTAATGTTCTTGCTATCCTAAGCATAGGTTTATTATCACATATAAAATGTATATCAGAAGCATCTAATTTCATGGCTTCATCTAATATTTTATCTAGGTTCATAATTTCCTCCTTCGTAATTTTTATCAATTTTTAACGAGCAAAATATCAATTAAAAGATAAGTAATTTTTTATTTAGTTCCTGCAAAGTGGTATATCCGTCTATAACTTTTTGGATTCCATCTATTACTAATGGTTTGTAAGATTGCTTTAAAGCTATTTTACGAATCTCCAAACTTGATTTTCCTTCCATGATAGCTTCTTTTATTTCATCTGTTAAATTCAATATCTCAAATATTCCAATTCTTTCATAGTATCCTGTGTTATTACAATATTTACAACCAGGCGCCTCATAAGTAATTCCACTTAAATCAAATGTGACATTGTATTTTTCACCAATTTCTTTAATAATTTTCTTTTCCATATCAGTGAATTTTCTCTCTTGTCTACATTCAGGACACAATCTTCTAACTAATCTTTGTGAGATGGATGTTGCTAATGTACTAGAAATATCGTAATTAGAAAGTCCTAACTTTCTTAATCTTGTAATAACCTCAATACTGTCAATGGTGTGTATGGTAGATAATACATAATGTCCTGTTTGTCCGGCTTGAATCGCAATTTCTCCTGTTTCTTTATCTCTTATCTCTCCTACTAAAATAATATCTGGGTCTTGTCTTAGTACATTTCTAAGTGTGCCTGAAAAAGAAGATTTATGCTCATCAATTTCAATTTGATTTAAACCTGGAATTCTAATCTCCACTGGGTCCTCAATCGTTGTTATATTGATTTCTGGACGATTTAAACGGTCCATAATACTATATAAAGTAGTGGTTTTACCTTCTCCTGTTGGTCCCGCTATAATCGTTATACTATTTTTCTTATGAATTGTCTTCTTTAATTCTTCCTCTGTTCCAGAATATCCTAATTCAAATATATCTTTTATATTGGTCTCTTTTTTTAGCAATCTCAAAACAAATTTTTCGCCGTATACATTCGGTTGAGAAGAAACACGAATATTATAATCATCATATAATAAAATCCTACCATCTTGTGCTTCTTGTTTTTCTTGATGCATATTAGATATGGCTTTTAGTCTACCAATAATTTGTTGTTGCTTTTCTTTCTTAATCTTGGCAGCGGTAAATAACTCACTATCAATTCTATATCTTACTCTTAAATAATCTGACATTGGTTCTATATGAATATCACTCGCTCTTCTTTTAATTCCTGTCTTGATAATACTATCTACTAAATTGACAGCTGTGTCATCACTTTCTGAAGTAACATTAAAATCATTTGTTACCTCACCCTCCATAGATTTTAATATCTTATCAATATCACTTTCAAATGTGATATAGGGATCCATGACAAGTCCTCTATTTAGCAATAATAATTTGATATTATTCATGTTTTTAGTATTACTGGTATTGGCAAAACATACCTTTATTTTTCCAGAAGATATTTCAAAAGGAATAGCTTTATTCTTTTTAGCAATATCTAATGAAAAATAGTCAGTTAGCTTTACTTTTATTCTATTACCACCAACTAAAAGTACACCTTTTTCTCCTACTATATCTCCTATTGCCTCTATTAACATACTAGGCTCACAAACATCTAGATGATATAAAATGTCTCCTAACTTTCTATTAGGATGTTCTCTTTGATATTGTAAAGCATTTTCAATATCCTTTTCTTTTACAATTCCTCTTTTTACTAATTCCACTCCTATTGGTTGTCTTCTTCTCGTCTCCATTGATAACTCCCTTCTGTTTGAAAAATAATGTCTACCTTTCAAACTCTTTCTTTGGTATCTCTTCTTATTATACTATAGTTTCATCTGCTTTTGCGGCTTTTGAATCAATTACATAAATTTACTAATCTTTTAAAGTATAATCTACATTTTTTTCTTGTGATGTACCAATTTTCATCGTGATAGATACTACATTTTTACCATTTTTGATTTTATTTTGAAACTCACATTTTTGCACATCATTACAAATTTTCACTTGGTTTCTATACACACTTTGATTCTCTTGTATATACGTGTATTGTACACCATTATCAAAGGCAATATAATTTGGTTCACATGCTAATATTTTTAAATTACTATGATTCATTTCCTCTGAAAAGAAACTATTAAACTTCGTATATTCTGTTAAAGGATTGATCGTTTTTGACAGTGCACTGGTATTGGTATAAAAATACATACTGATAACCGATATCATGGCAATGGCAATTACCATAACAATAATATATATAATTAGCGAGATAAGTGTAATACCTTTTTGTGATTTCATTCTATTTCTCCTTTGCTATCAGAGTAGAAAGTTCTACTGTTTGCGTTTTTCCTTTATATCTATATTGAATTTGTACAATTATTCTTTTTACAATATCAGATGTTTTGGTAGCATCTATATCATGATAATCTTGCACAAGAATTGTTCTATAATACCCCTCTTGTATTTCAGTCATTTCTCGATAGGTTGGTTCTTCTCTTATTACATCTTCCCATGTTTTATTTTTTATTGTCTCAATTTCAGAAACTGCCAATTCACTTGCTTTTGATTTTAATTCTATTTCTTGAGAAGAACTGTTGACACGATAAGATAAAGAGGCGATTAGTGATACAAATATAAACAGTACCACAATAGATATAGCAATATCTACTCCTATATATCCTTTTTCACTTTTCATTTTTTCATTCCTTTCGAAAACTTTGCATTTTCTTCTTAAACCATAACTAATAATCCCACCATGAGCATCATAACATTACATATACCAAGAAAAAAACCAATGCTTAACTCTCCTGCTATTTGTCGCTCTGTTCTTTTACCTTTTCTTCTTTTTTCTTTTATCTTATAAATTACTAAATAAAAGAAAATGGCTAATAGTGTAAAGATAATAGAGCAACCTGTTATATACTCATTTGTAAAAACTGTCATCGTAATTATCATCAAAAGTATTCCTGTTACATAACTATTTTGGGCATATTTTTTTAGTGTTATTGTATCGAAAAATAAAATAATTATGTACAAAATTAAATATATACCATATCTATATATATTAGCTTGTTCTACTATGCATAGATATACCATATACATAATAGATATTACAATACCATAAACAGATACTAATTTATCTATTTTCCTATTTTCTTTATCAATTCCGCAAATTAGTATGATAAATGTTATATATAATACAAGAAAGCAAAATTCCGCTATTTTTGTATGATTTAAAGTTTCTATGGTAAGCCCCATTAAAAATGCAATCAAAACAAATAATGTTCCAGAAAGAGCTTCTAATAGAAAATATCTTGGTCGTATCTTTTCTTTACAATATCTACATTTTCCTCTTAAGAATACATAACTAAATATAGGAATTAAGTCAAGAAAACCTAATTTATGATTGCACTTAGGACAATAAGAGTGGGTATGTGTAATATCTTGTCTTTTAGGAATTCTATATACAGCTAATGTATAAAAGCTTCCAAATAAAGTTCCTATGATAAATAATAAAATGTAAAAAAATATGTCCATGTTTTTTTCCTTTTCAGCCTTATTTTTAAATCTAGCCATACACACTTAGTGTGCGTATGGCTATATTTATTATTTTTAATTTATTTTAATCTCCTGTTGTATTGGTAGTATTGTCAGTTGCTTCTGTATTAGTTGTATTTCCTGTAGTTCCTTCATCGTTGTTTTCAGTTCTATCTGTTATATCAAATTCATAGGTAGCTGTACGAGGTTGAAGCTTAATAGTTCCACAAACTTTTCCATCTGTTAATGGATGTTTAGGTGTTTCTGATTCAGTTTCTTCTAGTATAGCCGCTGCTTTACATTTCATAAATATCTCAGTTGCTGTTACACCATCTGTATCTAATACCAATTCTACTGTCCAACTAGAATCATTTCCTGTAAATCCTTTCAAATCGTTATTTACCATTTCTTCTAGTTTCCTTGCATTATCAAGGCTAGTTGCCACGTATGATGTATCATTTGCTAATCTAGCTGCAATTTCAGTTCTAACAGCCATATAAGCAAGTCTCATTTGCTCATCAGCAGCACGAAATGCCGTATTGGATCTAGCAGCTTGTGCATTTGTAATAATACCATTATCTCCTGTTAACATGGCAATTGCTACTCCTGCTAAAATTAATAATACGATGATTGTAATTACTAAAGCAATTAAAGTAATACCTTTTTGATTTCTCATCACGTTTTTTCCTCCTTTTTATTTTTTAATCTATTTTTGATTTATATGAACCGATATTCATATAACATTAATAACAAATTATTTTGTTCCTTTATCTTGGAAAAATTGTCCACCAGATGTTGTCGTCTTTCCATCTGTTGAAGAGTCTTGTGGTTTTCCTGTATTAGGTTGTGTATTTAATGAACTACTCGTTTGAGAATTACCTATATTAGTCATTTCATTATTGTTCGTTGTCGGGGTAGTCGTTGTATCTGTACTTGTACCAGTAGTTGTCATAGTTCCTGTTGTTACTCCATTTTCCTTTGTCTGGGTATCTCCAATCGCAGAGTTTGCTGTTGATGTGCTAGTTGCACTTTGCCCTGTTGCTTCATAAGAAGAGAATGGATTTGCTTTTCCTGGTTTGTAATTTTGGATACTACTATAATTATTCAAATCAGTAGCATCTACCTCATAAGTCATAATAACTTGACTTTCATCAATTCCATCTGTATCTGCTAATTCCTGTTTTACATTGTTAGGTGTTGTATAAGATACTGGATTTGGTATTGTTTTTGTCATAGGAACATTTTCATATAACAAAATTCCTAATAACAATATAATCGCCAAGCATAACAATAACATAATAATGATTTCTTTTATAACTGTTTTAGCCATATCTTTCTCCTTTTATCTTTTTAGTGTAAATTTGTATTTGTTATATTGGTAATTCTATCTGTTGTATTGGTCGTATTCGTTGTATTTGTTGTATTTGTTGTATCTGAATTGGTAGAATCAGATGTATTTTCTGTTTCTTCCTTGGATGTATTTAATTCTGATACATCTTTAATAGAAATACCTTTACATACAAATGTTGCTTGTAAATCTTGTCCAGAGCTTGATGGTAACAACTTGAATTCTTCTATTTGAAATCCTAAAGTACTATCATTTTCAATATCAGATATAAAATCTGTAATAGAAATATAGCTTCCATTAACAGTAAATTTCAAATTATAGGTATCATTTGAATTCCCTTGCACAATATCCATCTTAATGATAGCTCCCTCACTTGTTGCATAATTTCCTAATTTTACCCACAAGGTTTCTACTTCATATCTTTCTATTTGACTAGCAACTTGTACATCATCTTCTGAACTCACTGCTGTCATATCTTCATAATCTTTTCTAGCTTGTTCTAATTTTTTGCTACTTTCTAATACGGCACTGACTGTCTGCTTATATTCTTTTTCTGCTAATTTGCTAGATTCCTGAATTTTAGCATCTAAATCTTTATTTTTTGCCTGAATTCCTTTATAACTAAGTACCTCTATATTTCCTATACCAAATCCATTAAGACCAATATAGATAGAAAGCATTAATAACAAACCAATTAGAATTAGCATTAATAGTTTTTTCATGGCAAATCTCCTTCTATTTTAACAGTAACCACATTATTATCTTTTTGTCCAGCTGTTGATATTACATTGGTTAATATAACATCTGTTTTTATTTTTGCTTTTAAATATCCTAATTGTTCATATTTATTAGATTGTGCATTAATAACAATATGAGTATTGGATGTATTTTCAATAGATGTTAATTGAACATTTTCTGGTACAATAGACATGATTTGATTTAATAAGTTTGGAATAGCATTTTTTGTCTTATTTTGATCACTCATTTTGTTATTTGCTTCTTCTAGATTTTTTAATAAATTGGTATATTCATTAATTTTACTATTCATTTTTTCTTTATCATTATTAGCCAATGTGATTTGTTGTTTCGTCGATGTAATATATTCTTCTGCTTCTTGCTTTTTGCTTCTTATTTGATTGGCTAACACACCTGAAAACCCACTATATAAAACTACTAAAAGTAAAAGTCCCATCGCAATTCTCATCAATACCGTTTCTGCTTTATCCAGTGGCTGACCTAAGTCCCAAGTAAATAAATTACCTTGTCCTCTATTTTTAAATCCACCTGCACCTATTTCTAATTTTAATAAATCAGGAAGCTTTTCGCTAAAGGCTTGATTTTTAAAATTCAAACCACTAACTCCCTCACCTATTCCCATCATTCCTAAAGCAATTGCAGAATTTACTTCCATATAATCTTTAATACTAATATCTCTTGTCGTTTGTATAAAATATGGTTTTAAAAGTTCACAATTTACATCTTCTAGATATTCTTGAAAATATAAATCAATATTGTTAATTAATGCCGCTGTACCTGTAATGTAAACTTTTTTTATTTTATTATTATGATTTGTTATGATATTTCTTACTTTTCCCAATATTGTATAAAGTGTTGGCATAATATCTTCTAAATAAGTGGCTTGTTCTTCTTGTAATTCTCTTCCTTCTGATGTATAAATAGTTGTATTTTTACATATTTCATAAGATTTCAAATAAGAATTTTCCTTCAAGTTTATTTTTGCCAAAAAGTCTTTACTACCTTGTTCTATTTTATCCACGCTATGAATTTTATTTTGTAATATTGTTGTTACTGTAGTAGTATCTTCTATATTAACAACAATAGAATTTTCATTTTTTTCTATATCAATTAAATTTGGAATTGCCATAGAGATAGGTGCTATATTAGATAATTTATAACCAGCTACTTGTTGCATTCTTTTATTCAATTCCATTTTATTTTCAGCAATATGAATCACCCTAATTTTGTCGTCATGGTTTCCTGCTACGGCATATCTACTCTCAAATACATTAGGATTATATCCCATTTCTGAACAATAAGCTTCAAATTCTGTTTGAACCGCTTTTTGTAAATCATTTTTTGTCAATAAAGCAAACATGTCGAAATAGTTATACATTTCTTCCGACAAATTAATACTGATAGGCGTTCTCTGACTGTAGGTTTCTTGCACTATTTGATCAATTGCTGGTCCAATTTTGTCATAAAACTTAATTCCAAATGCTTCTACTTTTATTCTGCTACGGTCTTTTGAAACTTTTGCATATTTAATTAAATGTTCCTCAATATATAGCCCAAGGCAACTTGCATTCGCCATTGTTTTCTCCTTTTAAAATTGATATATTTTTATTTTTTACAAAATTATAAAAATCCATACTTGAATATTTTACACATTTCTTCAAATATATTAATATTTTATCTTTATTTGCCAAAAAGTCAATACATTTAACACACTTGTAAAGAAAACGTAATAATTTTGTAACACTAGGCTTTAATGTGATTTTTTCGCATTTTAGCAATAAAAAATCCATCGTTTTTTTCATTCTGATATACTTGTACCAACTTTATTATCTCGAAATTTGTATTATTTTTGATAAATTTGTAAATAATGTCCTCATTTTCCTTTTTTAAAATACTGCAAGTTGAATAAACTAATTCTCCTCCTTTTTTTACATATTTCGAACAATTTTCTAATATTTTTTCTTGAATTTTAGTAATCTCTTCTATATCCTCTTTTTTTCTTTTCCATTTTATATCTGGCTTTCTTTTTAACACTCCAATCCCTAAGCATGGCACGTCCAATAAAATTTTATCAAAATATTCAGCATATTTTTCTTCATAAATCATGGCATCTTTGATTTCTGTTTTAATCATAGAAATGCCTAATCGTTTTGCTACTTTTTCAACCAATTTCACTCTATGTTCATGTAAATCCCATGCCCTAATTTCACCTTGATTTTTCATTAATTCTGCCATATAAGTAGTTTTTCCTCCTGGACTACTGCACGCATCTAATATTTTCTCATTTGGCTGAGGATTTAAAATTTCAGGTATTGATCCAGCTACCTCATCTTGAACCGTAAATTTTCCTTCTTGAAAAAATTTTAATCCCTCTATATTTTTTGCTCCTTCTAAGAATAAAAATTTTTCAGACTCTCCTTTTTCTACCTGTATTCCCTGTTTCCCTAATTCTTCTATTAAAGTTGGTAAGTCTGTTTTCAACATATTCACTCTAATACACACTTTAGGTCTTATATTGGAATTCTGACAAATTTGTTCTACCTTTTCCACTGTATTTTCCTTTAATAATTCCTCTACCAACCACATTGGCATAGATGCTGTTTTTGAAATTCTTTCAGCATTATCTTGAATTTCAAAAAATGCTTTATAATCCTCTTTACTAACTTTTCTAAGAATGGCATTTACAAAATTGCTACTTGCCTTATGTCCGTATCTTTTGGCTAAATTAACCCCTTCATTAACAGCTGCTGACTTGGGAACCTTATCTAAAAACAAAATCTGATACACACTCATTCTTAAAATATTTAATATCCAAGGAGAGATTTTCTTGATTCTAATATTAGAATATTTCTTTATGATTTCATCTATTGTTAGTTTCCAAGAAATTGTTCCATAAACAATTTCCGAAATAAAACCGACATCTCTTGGTTCTATTTTCTCTTGCCTTTTTCTTGCTTGTCTTAATGCTTCATCTAATGCAATATTGGAATAAGCTCCATTTTTATCAACATCATAAAGCACCTTTAATGCCATTTCCCTTACTTTATCCATCCTACTTTCCCCTTTTTTGTCCCTACTAGTTCTAAAGGTTTAATCGGAAACACTCTAACTCTATTTTTTAATCATATGATATATAAAAATACAGTGACGCGCAGTTTGGGAGGACTCCCATTCTCATAGAGCAAATAGATTAAGTCTGTCATTTATGAATTGTAAAAAAACTTGTTTTATGATTTGTCCGACCAGCAAGGAATGAAATTTTTATATATAATATGATTAAAAATTTAATATTACGTGTCCCCATTAAACTTTTGGAACTAGTAGGAACATTTTTCATATTTTCTACGATTATACAATTTTTTAATAAAATTTTCCACTCGTTCTGTATATTTTTTCTAAATTTCGGAAAAGATACTTGTAAAAGATTTTTTGGAGGTCGATTATGGATATAAAAAAACATTTAATCATAACTGGTAATTCTACTGTTTCCTGGAAGGATGCTATTGTAAAAGCAATTTCAGAAGCTTCCAAGACCATTGACTATTTATCAGAAGTGAAAATTTTAGAGCAACGAGCTAGTATTGATGGTAATAAAATCATTGAATATTTTGTAGATTTAGATATTAGCTTTACGCTTGATTTAAATAGAAAAAGAAATTAATTAGGAGGTATATATGAGTACGAACCCATTAGAAACCAAACAAACTTATCAAGACTATGTCGATAAAAAATCGCCCAACTCACCTCTTTTAAAAAACTGCTTCAATGCTTTTTGGGTAGGTGGATTAATTTGCACCATTGGACAAGTTATCCTTAATATATGTAAAGAAAGAGGATTTGATACACAAACTTCAGGTACAATTGTTTCCATTTTATTAATTGGAATCTCTGA
>CAOJZE010000019.1 GCA_948466095.1 uncultured Clostridium sp. | reverse complement strand
TGCCACTGTAACAACTTGCTTTTCTTCTTTTTTCATCCTTATTTTGGTACCATCTGGAAAATCAATATCAATAGCCGTTAATTTTGAATTTCCCATATCTTCCATAAGCTGTTTAATCTTTTCATACTCCATAATCTTCTCAATCCTTTCCATCTTTCTTTTATAGAATTTTATTATATTTTTATGAAATAACAAATCGGGGGGACCAACAAGTTACAGTCTGTTATTTTTACAGACTGGCAGATAGCTGGGAGTTATTTCAGAAAAATATAATAAACTTTGTTATAAATATTAATTATTGATATTTCTTTAGTATAATACTAGCATTATGCCCACCAAATCCCAAAGAATTTGACATCACCACATTAATTGGAACCTTTCTAACCTCATTTGGTACCACATCTAAATCGCAATCCTCATCTTTTTCTTGATAATTAATAGTTGGTGGAACCATTTGGTCTTCAATTGTTTTGGCACAAATAATTGCTTCCACACCACCTGCAGCTCCTAGCAAATGTCCTATATTCCCTTTTGTCGAGCTCACCATTACCGTTTTGCTTGCTTCTCCTAATGCTGATTTGATTGCCATTGTTTCGCATAAATCATTCAAATGAGTCGATGTACCATGTGCATTAATATAATCAATTTCTTCTGGTTTCATCTTAGCATCCTCAATTGCTCTTTTCATGGCTCTTGCTCCACCTTCTCCTTCTGGTGCTGGTGAAGTAATATGATAAGCATCTGATGTAGCACCATATCCTACTACTTCTGCATAAATTTTAGCCTTTCTTTGGATAGCATGTTCTAACTCTTCTAATACAAGAATTCCTGCTCCTTCTCCCATGACAAATCCACTTCTTTCTTTGTCAAATGGGATACTTGCTCTATTTTTATTAGTTGCATAAGACAATGCTTTCATATTCTCAAACCCTGCAATTCCCACTCTACAGATAGAAGCCTCTGTTCCTCCTGCCAAGACAACATCTTCTGAACCATATTTAATCGTTTTGTAAGCCTCTCCTATGGCATGTGTGGAAGAAGCACATGCTGTTACAATCGAAATGGATTCTCCTTTTAGCCCTAAATCAATAGCAATATTTCCTGCTGGCATATTCGCAATTGCCATAGGAATGAACATCGGTGATACTCTATTGTTTCCTTTGATACAATTTACCTCACATTGTTCTTGAAGAGTTTTTAATCCCCCAATACCAGAACTTACAAATACGCCAACTCTTTCTAAATCTGTATTTTCTTCGGTAATTCCACTATCTTGAAAAGCCTCTCTTGCTGCTACTAAAGCAAATTGTGAACTTCTATCTAATCTTTTGGCTTGTTTTGGCTCTAAATAATCCAGTGGGTTAAAATCTTTTACCTCTGCATCTAGACTCGTTTTGTAGCCTGTACTATCAAATAAGGTTATGGTATCAATTCCACATTTTTTTTCTTGGATTCCTTTCCAGGTTTCTTCTGTATTTTTTCCGATTGGAGTGATTGCTCCTAATCCTGTAATAACAACTCTTTTTTCCATTTTTAATCTCATTCCTTCCCTTTATAATTAATGCTTTCAATTTGTCTTACATTAACATACCACCATCAACATGTAGCACTTGACCCGTAATATATGAACTATCCTTTGAAGCCAAAAATTTCACAACATTAGCCACATCTTGAGAGGTACCCATACGTTTCAAAGGAATACTTTTGGCAATTTCTTCTTTCACCTCATCCTTTAAAACCTCTGTCATACTGGTTTCAATAAAACCTGGAGCCACTGCATTTACTAAAATGCCTCTCGAAGCCACTTCCTTTGCCAAACTTTTTGTAAATCCAATGATACCTGCTTTTGAAGCAGCATAATTGGTTTGACCTGCATTTCCTGAAACGCCTACCACAGAAGAAATATTGATAATTCTTCCAGAACGTGCTTTTAACATATGGTTTATTACATTTTTGGTCACATTAAAAGTTCCCACTAGATTAACATCAATGACTTGTTCAAAATCTTCTTTCTTCATTCTCATCAATAACATATCTTTTGTAATACCTGCATTATTCACTAACACATCTATTTTTCCAAACTTTTCAATTACTTGTTTTGCGAATTCCTCGCAATCCTCAAAACAAGAAACATCCCCTTTAACAGCAAAGCATTCTACTCCTGTTTCTGCTATTTCCTTTTTGACATTTTCTAATTCTTCATTTTCTTTACGATAATTTAGGGCAATATCATATCCCTCTTTCGCAAGTGTCATCGCAATTTGTCTTCCAATTCCTCTTGTTGCACCTGTAATCAAAGCTACTTGATTCATTTTTCTCAACTCTCCTTTAAGATGATTTTGGGGACGGAGGAAAAAATCATCCTCCTTTTTTTCTCGCCCAAAATCATGTATTTTAATTTTTTATCTAAGATGATTTTTTCCTCCGTCCCCAAAATCATCTAGCACTTTTTCCAATGTTTCTACATTATTTACATTTAAAATGGTAACCTCTTTATCAGTATCCAATCTTTTCACAAAACCAGACAAAGTTCTACCTGGTCCTATTTCAATAAAAGTATCAATTCCAGCATCTAACATCGTTTTTAAGCTTTTTGAAAATCTCACTGGGCTAACAATATGCTTTGCCAAAATATCCTTCACATCATCTTGGTTGCTATATATCTCTCCATCGATATTTTTCACAACTGCTGTTTTAAAATCATGAAGGGTAACCTGCTCTAGTTCGTTTCTTAAAGCCTCTGATGCTTGGATGAGTTTCTCTGTATGAAAAGGTCCTGCCGTTTTTAGAACTCTTACTTTTTTAGCCCCTAATTCTTTGGCAATTATCTCTGCTTGCTCTACTGCTTCCTTTTCTCCTGAAATAGCAATTTGTCCAGTGGTATTGAAATTGGCTGGAACGACAAATCCATTGGTTACTTTTTGGCAAACCTCTTGCACTTGTTCTTCGCTCATCCCCATAATAGCTGCCATTAGCCATTCTCCTTCTGGAACTAGTTCTTGCATATATTCTCCTCTTTTTTGGACTAATTTAATTCCTTCTTCAAAATCTAATGCTTGGCTATTGATTAAAGCTGCATATTCTCCTAAACTTAAGCCAGCAGACATCTTAGCTTGTATTCCGTTTTCTTGTAAGACTGCTAAAATAGCTAGACTCATGGTTAAAATAGCAAGTTGCGTATTTTTTGTTTGATTTAGTATTTCTTCCTCTCCGTTAAAAGTTATTTGTGCTATATCGATGCCTGTTATTTCTTTCACTTTTTCATATACTTTTTTTACCGTCTCATATTTTTCATATAAGTCTTGCCCCATTCCAATGCTTTGCGAACCTTGACCTGGAAATAAAAAACCTATTTTCATTTTATCTTCATCCTTTCTTCCTTTAACCTCTTGTACCTTTTGTTTTCTCTTCCAACAAATTACAAAACTCTGTAATCACTTTTTTACCATCTACCTCTATTCCAAATTCATTTTTAATGGAAGAGGCTATTTCACTTATTTCTAGCGGAAACTGTTCTTGATTGGTATTAATACCGAATACCAATAACAACATATTTTACCATTTCTCCTTGTAATTTCGTCTCTGTCAAAATGCCACCAATCTTCTTACCTTGATAAACAATATCATTGGGATGTTTAATCTCAAGAGAAATAGCATACAAATTTTTAAAAATCGTAACCAAGACTTCTGCTATTTCAAGAGTAAGTCCTTCCAATTTCTCAATTTTGCAATTTGCCTCCATTAAAATAGAAAATGCTATATTATTTTTTTCATCGGTAAACCATTTCCTTCCATGTGTGCCGTTTTCCTTTGGTTTGTGTGTCTGATAAAACAATGGTTCCATTTACAATGGCATTTTTTTCAACTTGTCGCCAAACCTCTAATTGTGTTGAGTCAATCTCTTGATAATGAATCACATTTCTCCCCAAAATTTGGGTTTTCAAACTCTCTAATTGCACTTTGACTCCTCTTTTCTAATTTGTTCTAAATTGTTCTGTCTTTTAATCTTATTGGTGGTAGTTTTGATTAATGGCTCTTGTGATAATATCATGCCTCTAATTGCTTTATAATGTGGCATGGTTTTATTAATCTCTTTTATCTTTTCATTGATTGCCTGATAAATTTCTTTTTCCCCTTTTACTTTGTAGGTATTTTCCACAATTTCTTGGTTATAAATTACTTTAGCAAATATCTTAATATCATTTTTATCCTCTGACATCTGCTTTCCAAATACGAAAGATTCTTCCACTCCTTCGATTCGATTGAGCAAATTTTCCATTTCTTCTGGGAAGATGTTTTTCCCATTTTTTAAGACAATGACACTTTTCTTTCTTCCACAAATAAAGATATATCCTTCTTCATCGATTTTAGCTAAATCGCCTGTGTAAAACCAGCCATCTACTAATGCTTTTTTGGTTTCGATTCTATTTTCAAAATATTCTAGCATAACACTCGGACCTTTTACCATTAGTTCGCCCATACCGTTTTTATCTGGATTCATAATTTTTACTTCTACACTTGGTACTGCTTTTCCAATCGAACCCACTTTATGATATGGATTGGAGCCAATCGCCACAACTGGTGACGTTTCTGTTAAGCCATACCCTTGTACTAAATTTAAGCCTAATAATTGATATTTGTCTTCAATTTCAGAATCTAAACTAGCCGCACCGCTAATTAACAATTTAACTTTTCCCCCAAGCATATCATGTATTTCTTGAAAGGCTTGTTTTCTCTTTTCTCTACTTAAATTTTTATATTGTTCTTCTTTTTCGAAAATTTCTTCCAATTTTCCTTGCTTTTCTAACTGTCTTCGTATCATTTTAAAAATTCTTTCATAAATAGCTGGTACAGATGCCATAACAGTGACTTGATATTCTTTCTTGTTATCTGGAATTTGCGTTATTGCATCAGAAAATACTGTTTTGGCTCCTTTATACAAAGCAAATAAAAAGCCAACAGTGCATTCAAACACATGATGCAAAGGTAAAAAAGATAAGAACACATCACTTGCATCAACATCCAAAACAGAAGCAATATCCATTAAATTAGAACATAGATTATTATGGGATAAAGCTACAATCTTAGAAGCTGAAGTAGTTCCTGATGTAAATAGCATAATACTCATTTTATGTTTGCTTCTATAAATTGTTTATTTCCTAATTGAATTTGTTTTTTTCCGGTTTCTATTAATTCTTTTTCTGAATAATTGCCATTGGTATGATGTTCTAAATCCATTGATATTAAGTGTTTTAATTTTCCTACTCCTTCTTTTTTAGCCTCTTCCAAAGTCTCTTCATATTTTTGTGAATAAAAAATAGCTTCCACGCCAGAACGTTCGATTAAATTTTTTAGTTCGTTATCTGGCAAAGATTTATCCAAGGGTACGACAATCCCTGTCCCACATACAATCGATAAATACGCAATTTCCCATTCGAATCGGTTTTCTCCAATGACAGCAATTCTTTTATCTTTTAGCCCCATATCCATTAAAGCTGTTCCTAAGGCATCTACCATTTGTCTTACTTCTTGATGGGTTATGTTTTGATACGTTCCTTCTTTTGTTTTGATTTGATAAGCTATCTTGTCAGCATATTTTTTTCCTGATTTTTTTAACATATCTTTTAAATCGGTTATTTTCATGTAATCATATAATCTTTCACTCATGTTTTTCTCCTTTTCAATCCTTATTATTTATATCATAAATTGTCCCTAAAAAATATTAAACTGACCTCTCAGTACAAAGTAATGGCACTTTTATTTGGTTCATATAATAAAATGAGGTGTTTTAGGAATGAAATTTTTGACGAATTGCCTGATTGGTGTTGCTATCGGCAGTGGTGCTATCCTTCCTGGTATTAGTAGTGGTGTTTTTTGTGTTATTTTTGGTATTTATGAAAAACTTCTGGATAGCATTTTACATTTTTTTAGTGATAGCAAAAATAATTTTAAATTTCTTTTTCCTATTATCATAGGAATTGCTTTTGGTATTATCTTGTTTGGTAATGCCTTAAACTATTTCTTTTTTCAATTTCCGATACAGACTAAATGTATTTTTATTGGCCTTATTTTAGGAAGTATTCCTTCTTTACTAAAAGAAATCCATAGAAAGGAAGCGTTTAAACCGTCTCATTTGCCTTTCCTTTTGATTGCTTTACTCATAGGCATTTCTTGTATTTTTTTGGAAAAATCATTTGCGATTCAAACACTTGAAAATATTAGCTTTTTTTATTTAATGGTATGTGGCTTTTTTATGTCTGTTCGGAATCGTTGTGCCTGGTGTTAGTAGCACCATTATTTTAATGTTATTAGGAATTTATAAGGTTTATCTATCTTCTGTTTCTAGTGTGTATCTTCCTATTTTAATTCCTCTTGGTATTGGTGTTCTTATGGGAGGTTTTTGTTTTATGAAAGTGACAAAGTTTTTGTTGGAAAAATTTTATGCTCCTACTTTTTATGGCATTATCGGTTTTACGATTGGTTCTACTTTGGTTCTACTACCTAATTTTTCTTCTTTTGGGGAAGTATTGCTTGGTGGCTTGTGTTGCGTTTTACGGTTTTTTTATTGCTTCTATGCTTGAAAAATGAATTATTTTGGTAAAATTCTCCAAACTATTGACATGACCTTGTTTTTATTGTATACTAATATTAGCAATCAATGGCGAAACGCTTTGTGCGCATTCATACATCTTTTAGACAATGCATTTCGATGCGATATAGTTCTAGTAGACGTATGTTTGAAATCGTTTCTAACGATTTCTGTAACTATTAACCCGATGGAGAAATTGCAGGACTCCATCACCAAGAGAAAATGCTGTCTCCATCACCAAGAGAAAAGCTACACTTACTATCATAGTGTAGCTTTTCAATTATTTTTTTCTTCTCAAAATCCAATCCTTCTCACATGGAATTGGCAATTTCATTTTTACTTTTTGTCCTTTTACACCAGGACTTACCTCTTGAATTTCCTCTTCTGTTTCGGCATGCCATAATTGTTCTATTTTAAATTCAATTGGTTCAATTTGATGTGGAATGATAATTTCCAAAGTATCTCCTACTTGTAACTTATTCTTTATTTCAATGGTAGACTTATTTTCTGTATATTCTACTACTTTTCCACCAAATTCATAATTTTCATTATATTGTCTTCCACTGTATTCTTGAATATCTTTATTGTTTCTGTCATTAAAATAAAATGTAGTTAATCCTCTTGTTTTTACTTTTTCTAGTTCTTTTAAATATTTCATGGCATTATAATTTTGGGGGTCTTTTTGATAGTCATCAATCGCATTACGATAAGCATTTATTACACTTGCTATATAATATTCTGTCTTCAATCTTCCTTCTACTTTTAAGCTATTGACTCCCATATCGATAATTTCTGGTATCTCGTTCATCAAACATAAGTCCTTCGAAGAAAAGATACTCGTGCCATGTTCATCTACCTCAATTGGCATAAATTCTCCTGGATTGTTCTTTTCCTCTGCATATAAATTGTAAGACCAACGGCAACTTTGAGCACAATCACCCAAATTGGCACTTCGGCAAGATAAAAAGTCACTTAAAAAACATCTTCCTGAAAAAGCAAAACAAATAGCTCCATGAATAAAGATTTCTACTTCCAAATCTTCTGGTTTATTTTGTATCAATTCTCTTAATTGTTCTTTATTCATTTCTCTTCCCACAATAACTCTTTTGGCTCCATTATGATACCAAAAGCTACTTGCATGATAGCTAATTACATTTGCTTGTGTACTAATGTGAATATCTACATCAGGTGCATATTGTTTTAAAATTTCAATGACCCCTCCATCAGAAGCGATGATTCCATCTGGTTTTAATTCATTTAACTCTTTTGCTGCTTCTATAATTTCGTCATACTTGTCGTCCCAAGCAAAAATGTTGATGGCTACATATACTTTTTTCCCTATCTTATGGGCATAGGCAATTGTTTTTTCTACTTCTTTGTCATCTACATCAACTCTTGTTCTTAATGATAAACTTTTGGTTCCCATGTATACCGCATCTGCTCCGTATAAAAAGGCTATTTTTGCTTTTTCAAAGGAACCTGCTGGTGCTAATAATTCTACTTTTTTCATTTTTTACCTCGTTTATTTTTTATTTTTCTATATTATATAGGCGTTTTTGTGGGTTGTCAATAAACTTTTTATTTATGTACTGGTATTACTTTTTGTATCTATCATTTGTTTTTATGTTAGTTTCTGTACAATACTAGTTTTTTATGATATAATTATGGTATAAAAATTTTTAAGAAAGGATTTTTAATTATGCAAAAGGATACTTACAACTCAATTCATCGGACCTATGTAAAATCAGTAGAAAAATCAAAAGATATTATGGGAATTCTTGAAAACTTTCATGATATGTTGTGTAATATCTCTGATACCATTCCTAATGAAGACTTATCACAGTTTGACACCTTTTTAAATGGCGTATACACATCTAAAATGATTAGATATCAAACTTTTGATATGACAAATTTAGTCACGGATATAACATTTGCCATTATGTATATAATTAAATGGCTGAATTTCACCCAAGATTACCATTTTGACATTGAATTCAATGTTCGGCGGAAAGCTTTGGAATCTGAGTTATCTAAGATTCTATTTAAATCCAACTCTAATAGTATGGCAAACATTCATGATAGATTTGGACTTAGAGGAATTATAGACAATCCGCCATCTGAAGCTAAAGAATTATTATTCTTTATTTCAGAATATATTATTACTGTCTTAGTCCGAAAAAGTAGAAAAGACTATAAACTCTTTTTGGATTGGGTCAATAACAATCTTGATAACTTTACAAAGACAAAAATTCAATTTGTTTTGGATCTTCCTTTTAAAGTTTATCGCTACAAAAACTATGTTGACACCCCAAAAAACACTGGATATCAGTCAATCCATTATGTTATAGCATTGGAAATGTTTTCACCCGTCTTACCTGGTGCTGAGTTAGAATTACAATGGCGAACACTGTCAATGCACAAAAGTTCTTCTAATGATGATTATGAAGAATCTCGCAGAAAAGATGAGGATGCCGTATTTACAATTGAAGATTTTTCAAAAGTAAAAATGGTTGGTTTTACAGGTTACAGTGAAACTGATGATAGGGATGGAATTCATTATGATAAAAAAATTCTCAATAGGAGAATTAGTCCTACATTGGTCTAAAACCTTTACTCACCCAGAAGCTCTTTACTGGGTGAGTTTTCCTATTTGTTTTATTCCACTAACAGCAAATTTATTGCCAACTCTAAAAATCAAATTTTCACCCCTTGCGACGCTATTTCTGCAAGGGGTGTTTTCTTATTATTAAACATTCTACGCATACGCTTGACGTTTTTTAAAGCTAAGTAAATTAGTAATCTCACCCTCTGTATTTTTAGCTTTTTTCGTCTTTCTTGCTCTTTCCTGCTCCAACTCTCTTTTTTGTTTTTCTGCCACAGATTGACAGATAGCTTTTTGGTAAGTAAAATGAGTATCTTGTGCTATTTTACTCCAACTGTATTGATTTCGTACCTTATTTTTTGCTTTTTTTGTTATTTCTGCACATAATTTATGGTCATATAATAATTCTAAAATAGAATCTGCAATTGAGTTAGGATTTCCACAATATGCCTTCATTCCATTATTTCTATGTTCTACAATTTCATTTAGTCCTCCAATATCTGAAACAACAATTGGAGTTTCTGACAACATAGCCTCTAAAGCAACAATTCCAAATGGTTCATATGTACTAGGAAATACAGATATATCTGCTACTTTATACATTTTTTGCACGTCTTTTCCTCCTAAGTACCCCGCAAAATATACTTTATTAGATATTCCCATAGCCTCTACTTGTTGCTTCAATTCGTCTAGCATTCCACCTTTTCCGCATATCACAAGTTTTGTGTCATGGTATCCTGCTAATATTTTGGGCATAGCTGAAATTAAATGTTGCACACCTTTTTCATAGACTAATCTTCCCATAAATAGTATGATTTTTTCATTATCCATAGCGAATCTTCTTCTAAAGTTGTAATCTCTTTCTACTCCATTAAATAGACTTAAGTTTACTCCGTTTGGTACTACATTTATTTTTTCATATGGTAATCCGAATAATCTTTGTAATTCATTTTTCATATAATTACTATTTACAATCACTTCTGCTGATTCATAAGTCAACATCCATTCGGTATCATTGATGTATCTTTGTTGTTCATCATGAATCCCACTATTCCTTCCCGCTTCTGTTGCATGAATGGTAGAAACAATCGGAATGTTATATGAATTTTTTAGCGTTTTTGCACTATAAGCTACTAACCAATCATGTGCATGAATCACATCAAAATTTCCTTGCTCTGCTATAATTTCATTCGCTTTTGCAAGCATATTAAAATTCATCTGCATAACCCAATCGATAAAATTATTAGGATTTATCATGTAATTATCTACTCTATATACTTTTACACCTTTGTCATCTTCAAAATAAGGAGCATCCCCATCGCGATATGTTATAACTGTTACATCATGACCATCTTTTAATAATGTTCTTGATAAGTCATATACAACTCTAGCAATTCCCCCTACTACTCTTGGTGGATATTCCCATGTTAACATTAATATTTTCATGGTTATACTTCCTTTCTTTATTTTCTTTTGTTTTTCGTTTTTAGACATTTTTCCTTACTCTATTATATTGTATAAAACTTTTTGAAAAATGTAAACGATTTTTGGGATTTTTTTTATTTTTTAGTATTTCTTGTTACTGCTTATCCCTATTTACCTTTTATCCTAAAAGTTAATAGGACTGAGTAGTAAGTATTTCTTATTCAAAAAAAAGATTTCAGAATTTCTTCTAAAACCTTTCTCCTTTTATTCTTGATATTGTTCTTGACCTTGTTCCTGATTCTGTTCTTGTTCTTGTTCTTGCTCTTGACCTTGCTCCTGATATTGTTCTTGGTTTTGCTCTTGCTCTTGACCTTGTTCCTGATATTGTTCTTGGTTCTGCTGTTGTTCTTGACCTTGTTCCTGATTTTGTTCTTGTTGTTGCCCTTGTTCCTGATTTTGTTGTTCTTCTTGCCCTTCTACTCTCTCTTCCCTATTAGTATTTTCCTTCGTAGAAGATTTGGTTTGGGTTGCTTTATTTGACTTGGATACTGCTTCATTTTTGTCTAACCATTGTTCTGCATCTACTAACTGGTCATTTACAGCAATATAATAATGTTTTTCTCCTCCACTAATTGTCATATAAATATCATCCGCTACTGTTGCAAACAACTCTTTACCAGATGAATTGATTAAAGTATATTTTTTATCTTTACATGCTACCAATACATTATAATTTGGAATTACCAATAAATTTAATGCATCTTTATTGCTAGAAGCAACATATCCGAAACTATCATATTTGTACTCTACTACTTGATTTCCACTTTTATCAAACAATCCCCAATATTTATCTTTTTTAACAGGTATCAAATTATCTGCTAAAATATATTTATTTTTAATATTGTTTTGTGAAAATTTTGAAATATCCATTCCTATGGCATCATTTTCAATGTATATTTTGATATTCCCTTTTATGTCCATGACACCATATTTATTGTCTTTTTTAGCAACATATAAGCCTTCATCACTATCCATTAATTCAATGCTGTCATATATGATTTGCACCTTTGTCTCTTTATTCGCTGACATAATTCCTACTTTTTTATCAGTTTCTACTAAGAAATCTCCTGTATTGGACAGATAGGTAATACTATCATATTTTGGCTCTAATATTATGCTTCCATCTACTCCTATCACGCCATATTGCTTTTTATCTTTATCCTTTAATACAATTAATTGATTGTTTAACATTGCTTTTTCATTGACAAATTTATTATCTAATTCAACATATCCATAGTCTAATACTTTACTTGCATAATATTTATATAAATAAGGTAACGTCCAAATGGTTATGGTATTTTTCTCTTGTTCATAATCAAAACTTATATTAAATGCTTTTTCCAGTCCTTCTGTTGAAATATATAACACGCCATTAATGGCTTTTACTGGATTTTTTATATACACATATTCATAGTCACTATTTGATTCTGTTAAATCTAATTTATATATTTTTGTCTGCCCTAATTCAAAGTTGGCTACCTCATTTTCATTTTGTATATAACATTTACTTTGTTCCTCTGATTTTGCACTATATTCCCCATTATAGCTTTCATAGCCAAAATAGGTTGCAATTTCTTTAATAGGTGCATAGATGGTACCATCGTTTTCAAATACCAATAAACTTTTTAATTTTTCATTGGCTTGTCCATCTAATGTTAATTTCATAACTGTACTTTTCATATACATCAAATAAGAAACAATCGCTATGATAATCATTACTACTAAAACAATAGCAACTAATATGATGGTTGTTGTTCTCTTTTTTTTCTGTTCTTCTTTATTTTGAAAACTCTCCTCAATTAAATTCATTTTATATACCTCCATTATTTGATATATCCATAATTTCGATAAAATTCTTGTCGAAAATTCGCTAAATTATCAGCCTCTATTTCTATTTTAACCCTTTCCATCAAATTAGTCAAGAACCTTAAGTTATGAATCGACAATAATCGATCTCCTAAAATTTCATTGGTTTTGACCAAATGCCTGATATATGCTCTTGTATAATTTTGACAAGTATAACAATCACATTGTGCATCCAATGGTCCCCAATCTCTTTCATATGTTGCATTTCTAACTACTACTTTTCCATGTGATGTCATGGCTGTTCCATTTCTAGCAATTCGAGTTGGTAACACACAATCACACATATCAATTCCCGCCATAGCTGCTTCTATTAAATAATCTGGTGTACCTACTCCCATTAAATATCTTGGCTTGTCTTTTGGCATCATTGGTGCTGTATATTGTAAAACATCTAAAAATTCCTCTTTCGTTTCGCCTACGCTAATTCCACCAATCGCATATCCTGGTAAATCCAAAGCAATCAAATCTTGTACACTTTTTTCTCTCAAGTCTTTGTAAAATCCTCCTTGAATGATACCAAATAATGCCTGCTTGTCCACTGTTGTATGTGCCTCTTTACATCTTTTGGCCCACCTGGTCGTCCTTTCCATGGATTGTTTCGTATATTCATAACTAGCTCCATGTTCTACACATTCATCAAAAGCCATGATAATATCAGCACCCAAATCCTCTTCTATTTCCATTACAGATTCTGGAGAAAAGAAATGCTTGCTACCATCTAAATGAGACTTAAACGTAACCCCTTCTTCTGAAATTGTCCTTAAATCCCCCAAGCTAAACACTTGGAAGCCACCACTATCTGTCAAAATAGGTCTATCCCAATTCATAAATTGGTGTAGCCCCCCCGCTTCTCTCACAATCTTACTACCTGGTCTCAAATACAAATGATAGGTATTTGACAAGATAATCTCTGCTTTTATTTCTTCTTTCAATTCTTCTGGTGTCATAGATTTAACCGTAGCCTGTGTTCCCACTGGCATAAACACTGGTGTTTGAATATCTCCATGTGGTGTATGAAGTACCCCTCTTCTCGCTCCTGTTTGTTTACATTCATGTAATAGCTCATATGTTACTGCTGGTTTCATTTTTTCCTCCTTTGTGACAAGAGGGTCGCCCCTTTTTGTCACACTCATTCTTATCGTGTTTTCCTTTTCCATTTATTGTCTTCTTGCATCTCATATTTTATTCTTTCTTTTAATTTTCAAATAGATAAAACAAAGATATACTACTTACTTTTCTTTTTTATTAGCTTTTTATAAATAGCCTTCTTATTGTTTCTCGTCCTACTCCTGTAATCTTTTCTAACTCTCTATATGTCATTTTATATATTTCTTTTAATTCTTTACAAATCTCATATAATTTCTCTTTTTGTTCTTTCATCATTTCTTTATCTAACTTATTATTTTTTAAATATCTATCAAAAATTTCTTCTGCTTCTTGCTCTGTTGCTTTTTCAAATTCTAGTGAATATAAAATAGTATTATTGCTTTGGATATGAGTCTTTATATATTCATCTTTAGAAGCAAATAAATTTATTGCTTCTTTTGATTTTCCATTTAAAATATCCTGATAACTACTAAATTCATATTTTTCAGCACTATCACATATTTTGGCTTTTACTGGATTATTGTGTATATAAACAATAGCATTCATAAGATGCATTCTATCCTTAATAATTTGTGAATAAAATCTATCTTTATATACATAGCCAACTCTCTCATGTTGTTTATTATAGTAGATGGCATAAGAGGTGTTTACTTTATGCATATATCCAGACAAATCTTCTGGACTCTTAAATTTTATTAACAAATGTAAATGATTATCCATAATACAATAGGACATTAAAGTGATTCTGTATTCTTTTTGATTTTCTAAAATTAGTTTTTTTATTTCTCTCTTTTCTTTTGTATTTTTGTATATGAATTTGTCATCAATTCCATGTGTCGTCACATGAACAAATTCTATACCTTGTAAATTTTTTCTGATAAATTTGGGCATAATTATCCTATCCTTTCTAATTATAATTATCGCCCCTATTATTTTGTGACAAGAGGGTCGCCCCTTTTTGTCACACTTTTGCTACCTTTACATAAGCTGTCTTTCTTCTTGTTCTAATAATAATTGCTATCACACCATAAACATGCCTCCTCTCTTCTGGTCTTTCTAAATATTTAATTTAAGAATTAATAATTTGTTTTGAATTTCTCAGTTCCAAATTCATCTCTTCTTTTAATTCTCTTTCAATTGTTTTTGTGATATTAATTTTTCCTTGTTCTACATCATTTATATCAGAAGTTCCCCCTATTGTATCTATATAAAAAGGTGTAGCTGTTGTTTCTGCCATTTCTCCTAAAACAAAATAATTATCATTCTTATTGTGTGACAAAAAGGGGCGCCCCTCTTGTCACATAATGAACATCGCATCACCAAAGCTGAAAAAACGATATTGTTCTTTGACGGCTTGTTGGTATGCTTTCATGATGTAATCTTTCTCTGCTAGTGCTGATACGAGCATTAGTAGAGTTGATTGTGGTAAATGAAAGTTAGTAATTAATCCGTCTAATATTTTAAATCGATAGCCTGGATAGATAAAAATTTGCGTATCACCCTCTGCCTCTTGTATGTATCCATTTTCATCTGCTACTGTTTCTAATACGCGACATGATGTGGTTCCCACTGCGATGATTCTTTTCCCTTGTTTTTTTGCTTGATTGATTTTGTCTGCTTCTTCTTGTTTGATGTAGTAATGTTCGGAATGCATTTCATGGGCTTCTACCGTTTCTTCTTTGACTGGTCGAAAAGTTCCTATTCCCACATGTAGTGTTACATTAGCAATTTCCACGCCTTTTTTCTGTAATTGTTCTAACAATTCTTCTGTAAAATGCAAGCCTGCTGTTGGTGCTGCTGCTGAACCATTGTATTTGGCATATACGGTTTGGTATCTTTCTTTTTGCTTTAATTCTTCGTGGATATAGGGTGGTAATGGCATCAGACCAATTTGGTCTAAGATTTCATTGAAGATTCCTTGATAATGAAATTCGACTTTTCTGGTTCCTCCTGGCATAATTTCTAATATGTCTGCTTTTAATAGTCCTTCTCCAAAAATCACTTTCGTCCCCACATGAAGCTTGTTCCCTGGTCTAACAATACATTCCCATAAATCATTTTCTATGTTATTCAGTAACAAAAATTCGACATTGGCTCCTGTTTCTTTTTTTCCATATAATCTTGCTGGTAGGACTTTGGTGTTGTTTCTGACCAAAACATCTCCTGGTTCTAAGTAATCGATTATATTTTTAAATGTTTTATGCTCTATGGTTTGTTGTTTTTTGTTTAATACCATTAATCTCGATTCATCTCTTTTTTCAATTGGTGTTTGTGCAATTAATTCTTCTGGTAACTCGTAATTAAATTCTGATACTTTCACTTCTTCTCCTATCTTTCTTTTTATTTGTTGCGTCACTTAATTTTTGTTATGGTTCAGTCCTACTCAAAAGTTTATATGTTCTTTAATCTGCTCATTACATTTGTAAACAGTTCTTTTATTTCCTCTATCATATTTTCTGGTTCTTTAAAAACATCTTCCATTTTATAAGAATAGGTAAAATTGCTACTTTTAGCTGGTTTTAAAGTATAAATCTCAGATGGCAATCCTATTTTTCCATTGGTTGTATGAATGTTTTTATTCATATAGTCTGTGTACCATTTTTTCTGACCTATTATCATCTCATTTTGATAACCATACTTTTCATAATCATGTAATTCTGGTCTTTGATAACCATATTCTTCGGCATTTCTTTCTAAGGAATGCAAAAATTCATGCATAAATACTTCTTCTGGAAATGTGTTGATTCTTTTGTTATATTTGTAAATATAACTTTCTGAATCATTTGGTAATCGTATATTAGAAAATCCAATCCCATAATAATCCATAGAACCTAGTCCAATCCAATCATTCACTTGGATGTCATTTTGATGTTTTTCATCTCCGAAGTCTTACAATCGCAAATATGTGGTCATAATTGTTAGTTGCTATGGTGTCTTTAATCTGTTCTTCTATGTCTTCTGCTGAAACAAAATAACCATATTGATTATCAAAAGATAACTGAGATAAAGGTGTGTTAATTTCATAAATATCACAATCTGCTGTCATTTTTCTGTTGGATAGATTGCTACAAGAACTTTCAAATAAATGAATGGTATTGGTAATATCTCTGATATCATTTTGGGTCACTGATAATTTAATTTGTTTTTGATTGATGGATACATCGGTTGTTTTGAAAATAAAACAACCAAATTTCCAGTTATTGTTGTTTTCTGCCATCCCTTCTTCTATGGTGAAATCTGCAAACCAAGCTTCTCCTTTTGCTTCCCCTAAATAGCCTCCTAATCGAAATCCAATATTGATTTCTTCTCTTCCTTTGCTGTTAAAAATCAATTCTATTTTTTGCCAGTCTTGTGTTCCGTTTATGGCAATCGACCTTTCTGTTGTCCCTTCAATTGATATTTGAGCTCCTACACCTGATTGTTCTTCTTTGGCTTTTACTTGATTGGTTTTTACCATACAGGTTACTTTATAAGGTTGATTTTTCTTGACTTGTACTTTTTTGTAAAACATAGCGTCATTGTATTCTGGTGTTTCTATTTTATAGCTCGTCTGATTGTTGTATTTCATCTCTTTGTCTCTTGTAAAATGAGAGGTGTATACGTTGCTTTCGCTTCTTACGAAATCATTAAAGTTGTTTTTTTGATACTGCTGATAGGCAAAGTATAATAGGATTAATAAAATAACTAAAAATATAAAATAAGTTATTTTGTTTGCTTTTCTTCTTTGTTCCATAATCGACCTCCTTTGGTATTATATATGATTTCTAATGAAATATCAACAAAAAATATCCAGCAAAATGAAAGGCTGGATATTTTCTAATTTTTTGTTTAAAAATCTAATAAACTAGAAACATCAGAGGAAGAAGATGATAGCGAACTCATTAAGCTTGTTACTGATGACAAATCCTTAAAAGATATATCACATACAATCATCAATAAAATGGCTACTATTGTAACTGTTGCTATTATAACTCCTGTAGATACTAGCACTAATTGATTAACATCTACTGTATCCAATGATTCTTTAAAGGCATGGATTAAACTTAAAATTGCATATATATTTATCATAAGTGTTACAATTATTCCTAATGGTGCATATATTAAACTTAATATTATATTTACTAACATTCCTATTCCAAATAATATAAAAATACTATTTGTCATTGATAATGTTTCAGAGTAATCTTTTTGGCTCTTTAATAATTTTGCAATGATGTATAAAATTAATGCTACTATGGCTATTACTATAACATATACTAATATTTGTTTAAAAAAACTACTAAATAATTTCGCGTCTTCTATTTTTTCCTATCTTAACTCCCAGACTTCTGAACTTGTACGTTCTCCATACCAAAAAGAATCTTTTGTTACACTTTTTATAATGCTAAAAAATGTACTAATTATTGAAATTAATGATACGATTGCCGATAATATTAATCCTTTTATTGCTCCTTTTTTCAAATCTTCTTTTTTAGATTGTTCTATTATGGTTGTTACTGGCATTTTTATTATTTCTATTATATTTTGAAACATTTTTTATTCCCCCTTATTATTTTACATCTTTATATTTATGATTTTGTATGATTCCTATTGCGATTAAAATTATGACTAATACTATACTACTTATTATTAATATATGCCCTCCTGTATTTGGCAGTATTTTATTGGCTACTGTAGGATCTTTACCTTTTGATAGCGTAGTTGCCCCTTGTGTTGTTGTGGTTGTTGGTTTTTGTATCTCTGCTAACTTTATTTTTGGACTACTTGATAGCGTTACTGAATAATCTTTTTCATTCGTATCTTTGTAATTTAAAATAATCTTATCATTTGTTGCTATTTCTTGATTGTATATGGGACTATTTTTACTCATATTTTTTATTTTTAGTTTGTATTGTAAGGTTGCTGTCGCATTCCCCTTTAAAGTACCTATCTCCCATTGTATACTTTTAGTTTCTTTATCTATTTTATCTGAAACTGTTCCAATA
>CAOJZE010000018.1 GCA_948466095.1 uncultured Clostridium sp. | reverse complement strand
AGAAGGAATGGGAATCACGCAACAAAATTTCCATGACATCTTAGCTTTAGATGTAGACGTTATCACAATGGGAAATCATACTTGGGGAAAAAAGGATATTTTTAAATTCATAGACCATCCTAAATTAATCCGACCAGCCAATTACCCAAAAGGAGTAGTAGGAAAAGGATATAACATCTATACTTGTCAAAACAAAAAGATAGCAGTTATTAATTTAATTGGTCGAGTTGATATTAATGTACTTTCTGAAAATCCATTTATCACAGCAAAAGAAATAGTAGAAAAATTACAACCGGAAGTAGACATGATTTTTGTTGATTTTCATGCAGAAGCAACCGCTGAAAAAATAGCAATGGGATATTTCTTAGATGGAAAAGTAACAGCTGTGTATGGAACTCATACCCATGTACAAACAGCAGATGAAAGCATTTTACCAAAGGGAACAGCTTATATAACTGACATTGGTATGACTGGACCAAAACATTCTGTGATAGGAATGGATATTTCAGCTTCTTTAAAAAGATTTGAAACGACTCTACCAGAAAGATATAAAATAGCAAATGGTGAATGTATTTTAAATGCCGTTGTATTCGACATAGACGAGGCTGATAATAGGGTAAAAGACATAAAAAGATTGTACTTATAGATTATTTGAAAATGAGTGTCGAAATAAGAAAAAGATTGCGATGAAAATTCCTAAAAATTTCCAAAAAACACTTTACAAATATTTCCATATAATGTAAAATAACAATCGTAAAAGTTGCAACAAAAAATAAAATTATAGGAGGCAAAAGAAAAATGGAAGTTTTAAAAATTTCATCAAAATCAAATCCTAATTCAGTAGCAGGAGCAATTGCTGGATTAGTAAAAGAATCAAGTAAAGCAGAAATGCAAGCAATCGGAGCAGGAGCATTAAATCAGGCAGTAAAAGCAGTGGCAATAGCAAGAGGGTTTGTTGCACCAGCAGGAGTGGATTTAGTTTGCATACCAGCATTTGCAGAAGTGGAAGTGGAAGGAGAAGACAGAACTGGTATGAAGCTAATTGTAGAATCAAGAACTTAAGATTAAAAATAAATGTGGGGCAATGGGGAAGGTTTCCTGTTGCTCTTTTTTTAATCTCATAACTACTAATCAAACTAACAAAAATAGTAATAAATTTTGATAGTATTTGTTAAGGTGTAAATTGTAACATTTCACAAAAAAATTACAATAATATCTTGAAAAATCATTTTATTTAAGATATGATAGCAAAAGAATAGAGGTGGAATATGAAATCAAATTGGATTAAATATGTTTTTATCATTTTTATTGTTGGTATATTATTATTTGCGATTTTCAAAATGAGAAAAGACGAAGAAGAAAAGCAACAAGAGTTAGAACACACAAGTAGTCAAGAGGAAAAAGACACGCACTTAACTTTGGGAATTGCTGGGTTAGATACCATCAATCCAATCCTTAGTCATCATAAAAATGTACAAGACATTTCGAAATTGATTTATGATCCATTAGTTACTTTAACCGCAGACTACAAAGCAGAAGCCTGTTTAGCAAAAGAATGGGCAAAACAAAGTGATAATTCTTATCTAATAAAATTAAGAGAAAATGTAAAATGGTCAGATGGACAAAGATTTACAGCAGAAGATGTTAGATTTACCATTGACCGATTAAAAGAGGTTTCCTCTATTTATTCTTACAATGTTCAATATGTAATAGGTGTAGATATTGTAGATGATTATACGGTGAAAATCAATTTAGATAGAGAAATTCCTTTTTATGAATATCAATTAACTTTTCCTATTTTATCAAAGGATTATTATCAGGCGGAAGACTTTGTCAACACACAAAAGAATGCTTCTCCAGTTGGAACTGGTAAATACAAGATTGCAGAAGTGCAACCATCTTATATTATTCTAGAGAAAAATACAAGCTGGTGGAATAAAGATAGTAATTTAACAATACAAAAGATTACGATAAATTTATATTCTTCTATTGGAGAGTTATATAACAGTTTTAAAATAGGAAATATTGACTTAATTTCAACAACGAATGACAATCTGCAAGAATATATAGGAACAATAGGATATAGTTCAAAAGAATTAAAAGGAAGAGAACATACTTTTTTAACTTTTAATACACAAAATCAATTTTTATCCAAACAAGAAATAAGACGAGCAATTGCTTATTCGATTGATAAAGAAAATATAGTTTCTAGCATTTTTAACAATAAATGTTATACGAGTAGTTTTCCATTAGATTACGGAAATTGGCTATCACAAGGACAAGAAGGTAGTAGTGGTTATAATTTAGAGCAAGCAAAACAGGTACTAGCTGATAATGGTTGGGTTTATCGTTCAGGAGTTTGGCAAAAAATAGAAAATCGTAAAGCACAAGTATTGACACTAAGTCTGTTAGTAAGAGCTAGTGATGCTTCTAAAGTGGCTGTTGCCGAAAATCTAAAGCAACAATTGGAAAATCAAGGAATTAGAATTAATGTTGTCCAAGCATCAGATGAACAATATAACAATAGTATCAATACGAAAAAATATGATATTGCCTTGTGTAGTATGACACTTTCGCCAAGCCCAAATCTTGCTACTTATTTTGGAGATGGCAATATGGCTAATTATTCAAATCAAGAAGTTGTTACGATTATGAATGAAGTTAAAAATACAACAGATGAAACCATTTTAAAAGAAAAATATATCAGGTTGTCTGAAATCTATAGGACAGATATTCCTTATGTAAGTCTTTATCATAACAAACATATAGTGGCTTATAATTCTGCTCTAGTGGGAGAGATTACACCCAATTGGTTTTATCAGTTTTATGGTATAGAGGGATGGTATAAGTAAAATAGTTATTTTTTTACTACATGAATACAACAAAATATAATTAAATGATAAAAAAGACTTGACAAAACAAATTTTTGATATATAATAAGAATATCAAACAAAAGTTCAAATATTAAGGAGGAAGAAATATGGAAGAAAATACAGAAAAAAAGAAAGCATTGGAGATGGCTATGAGCCAAATTGAGAAACAATTTGGTAAAGGGTCAGTTATGAAATTAGGAGAATTTAAAGCAATGGAAATAGAATCCATACCAACGGGAGCATTAAGTCTAGATATTGCATTAGGAATTGGAGGCGTTCCAAGAGGTAGGATTATAGAGGTTTATGGACCAGAATCTTCTGGTAAAACAACCTTAGCCTTACATGTGGTAGCAGAAGCACAAAAAATGGGAGGAGAAGCAGCTTTTATTGATGCAGAGCATGCTTTGGACCCAGTTTATGCTAAGAAATTGGGAGTAGATATTGATAATTTAATCGTATCCCAACCAGATACAGGAGAGCAAGCATTAGAAATCACAGAAAGTTTAGTAAGAAGTGGAGCATTAGATGTCATAGTAGTTGACTCAGTTGCTGCTTTAGTTCCAAAAGCAGAAATTGATGGTGACATGGGAGATTCTCATATGGGATTACAAGCAAGATTAATGTCACAAGCATTAAGAAAATTAGCAGGTGCTTTGAATAAAACAAAAACAGTTTTAATTTTTATCAATCAATTAAGAGAAAAAATTGGAGTTATGTTTGGAAATCCAGAAACCACAACAGGTGGTAGAGCCTTAAAATTTTATGCATCTGTTAGAATGGATATTAGAAAAATTGAAAACATCAAACAAGATGGAGAATTTAAAGGAAGTCGTGTACGTGTTAAAGTCGTTAAAAACAAAGTAGCACCACCTTTTAGAGAAGCAGAATTTGATGTGGTTTATGGAGAGGGAATTTCCAAAGCTGGAAACATTTTGGATATGGCTGTTAATTTAGACATTATAGAAAAAGCTGGTTCATGGTTTAGTTATAATGGAGAAAGAATTGGTCAAGGTAGAGAAAATGTTAAAAAATACTTAAAAGAAAATCCAAAAATTTTAGAAGAGGTTGAGGAAAAAGTGAGAGAAGACTTTGCCAAAGCTTTTGAGCAAAGCTTGGGAGAAGAATTACCAAGTGCTGAAGAAGAATAAAAAGATTTAGTTATTGGGGGCTAAATGAATGATATGTACTTAATACATATGGTTTATTTAGTCTTTTTTTGTAAAAATGCTTGACACGTACTAAAAATACGTGTAATATAGTAAGAAAGAAGGAAGATAATATTGAAAAAATATTCACCAAAAAAAGTAATAAAAATTTTATTAGAAAATGGATGGATAGAAAAAAGAATTAGAGGAAGTCATCATATATTTATAAAATTACATGAAGAAAAGATAGTAACAATAGCTACTAGTAAAAATCCTATACCAATAGGCACATTAAAAAACATAGAAAAGCAAGCGAATATAAAATTTAAGTAAAGGAGAATGAAAATGAAAGAAAGTTATGAATTTGTAGCAATTTTTAATTATGAAAAAGATGGAATTAGTATTACTTTTCCAGATTTACCAGGAGTTTTTTCTTCAGCAGAAACAACGGAAGAAGCGATAAAAAATGCAAATGAGATTTTAGGACTCGTTTTATATGATATGGAAATGGATAACAAGAAGATTCCAAGAGCTACATCATTGGAAAAAGTAAAATGTGAAAAAAACGAAAAGACTGTATTGGTAAATGTATGGATGCCACTTGTTAGGAATGAATTAGACGAGCAAGCTGTAAAAAAGACTTTAACAATTCCACAATGGTTAAATAAATTAGCAGAAACACAAAATGTTAATTTTTCTAAATTACTACAGACAGCATTAAAAGAATATTTAAAAATAAAACGAGTATTATAAAAAGCATGGTAATTAAAAATAAATATAAATTTAAATAGCAAGTAAAAGTGAAAAATAAACTATCTTGCTATTTTTTATCATTTATAGTAAAATAGGAAAGAAAAGAAAGGAAAAAATAAATATATGTATACAATAGAAGAATTTGATAAACAAAAAACAAAAGTACTAAAATATATTTTATACAAAAAAAGAACAGAACAGGAAATACGTAAAAAATTTTCAGGAACGATGGAAGAAAATATGTTAGAGGACATTATACATTATTTAAAAGAAGCCCAGTATATCAATGACCATGAATTCATAGAAAAAACAATCCATAACTTTATGGCATTAAAAAATCTATCCATAAAAGAAATCCAATATAAATTAATAGCAAAAGGCCTAAGCAAAAATGAGATAGAAGATTACTTATATGAAAACAAAGAAGAATTAGAACAATACGAAACAAAATCAGCAGAAAATATTTTATACAAAAAATCAGTATCAATGGAGCAAGAAGAAATAAAACAATACTTATTAAAAAAAGGATATAAACTAGAAAACATTAATAAAGCAATAGAGGGTTAGTGGTGGTACTTTGGGACAGGCACAAACTACCCAAAGATGGGCACAATGTGCCTGTCCCAAAGTACCCATTTGAAAAAGGAGAAAGAATCATGGCAATTTTAGCTTTAGAAACAAAGAAATATGCAATTAAAATAGATAATTTTGAAGGACCACTAGATTTGTTGTGTCACTTAATTGATAAGAATAAGATGAGCATTTATGATATTCAGTTAAGTCAAATTACAGATCAATATATTGATTATTTAAAAGAACAAGAAAAGTTAAATTTAGAGATTGCAAGTGAATTTTTAGTGATGGCATCTACTTTGTTATATTTAAAGTCTAAGAATTTATTGCCAAAGCAAGAAAAGGAAGAAGAGGAGGAATTGACGGAAGAAGAATTAATTCGTAGGATTATTGAATATAAGAAGTTTAAAGAGATGAGTAAAGTATTTAAGAATCATTATCTTGATTTTTCTAGGAGATATTTTAAAGAGCAAGAAAAAATAGAATTGCCAAAACAGAAACTTGAGAAAGATTATGAAAGTAATCTAATACCAGAAATTTATAAAAAATTGGTAGAAAGAAATCGTGTGAAATTAAATCAAAATGCTAAAAATATAGAGAAAATTGCAATAACTGATAATTATACAGTGGCAAGCAAAGTAAGAGAGATGTTTAAGGTTTTGGTGAAACAAAAAAGATTTGTTTTTAATCAATTATTTTCTACCAAAAAACATGATAGACAAGAGGTAGTTACTGCTTTTTCTGGCTTGTTGGAATTATCTAGAAGGAGTAAGGTGGAGACCAGCCAAAAAGAGATATTTGGTGATATTACAGTAGAAAAGACCAAGAAAATAAGTTAATCGATGTTTAAAAAAGAAAAAAATGGAAAAACTAATAGAGAGCTTCAAAAAGGAGGCGATTCGATTGGTTTTTCTTTTTGTATGTATTGCTATTATTTTATTACTTATTAGTTTGATTTTAGCAAAAATAAAGATAGAAATTGTTAATTTTAGATTTTGTTCTAGAACAAAGAGACATTTGAATCAAGATTATGAAATTAAAATAAAATTATGTATTTTGGGTTGTATTCCTATTTTTAAAATCAATATCACAAAGGCAAAATTAGAAAAAATGAAATTAAAAGAAAAAATAAAAGATATTGATTTGAATGAATTAAAAGATAATCCAAAATTGGATAAAGAAATTTTAATAGCCATTAAAAATATAAATATTGCGATTAAAGAAATTGAATTGTATGTTGTTATTGGGACGGAAAATGCAAGTTTGACAGCCATTCTTGTTCCTGCTTTAAGTACAGTCATTGCAGTTCTATTACGTAAAAAGATAAGAGATTTTGAACATCAAATATTTGTCATTCAACCAGTATATCAAAATCAAAATTTGGTAAATATATCTGTTTCAGGTATATTTGAAATAAAAATGAGCCATATTATAAATATCATTTATAGGTTAAATAAAAAAGAGAAAAAAGGAGTGAAGGAATATGAGCGAACATCCCATAGAAGGTCTTATGGTTACAGCTATGAATAGTATCCAAGATATGATAGATGTGGATACTATTATCGGTGAACCAATTGAAACTTCCAATAATATTGTTATTATTCCTATTTCAAAAGTATCATTTGGATTTGCAGCAGGTGGTAGCGAATTCAAAGGGGAAACGATAGATGAATATACCAAAAGAGATAGAGAGGAAGAAATTCAATATCGATTGCCATTTGGCGGTGGTAGCGGAGCTGGTGTCACAATTAATCCAATTGCTTTTCTTGTCATTCAAGGAGATAATGTAAAACTAATGCCAGTCAATCATACTTCTTCTTTGGATAAATTGTTAGATTATATCCCAGATTTATTGGAGAAAACGAACCATATGATGAACCATTGCATGAAGAGCAAAAAGGAAGAAACAGAAAAGATTTTAAAAGAAATGCAAAATAAGCATAATAAGAGCATGAAGAAGGAAGAAGAGGACAAAAAAGCAATTGAAAGAAAGATTGAAAAAGAAGTAAAGAGGACGAGAAAGAAGAAAGAACCAGAATTAGATGAGACTTTCGAGTTTGAATATGATGAGACTTTGGAAGATGAGTAATAGAAATAGTGTATCAATAACTTTAGTATTTTATTGGTATGCTATTTTTTTTGGTGTGTTTAGGGATAAACCCCACCATAGCCTTTTTGGTACTTTTTGGGACAGGTTAAAAATGATAAAAACTACACAAATAAAAAGAGTTGTGGTATAATAGCAAAAAGTGATAAAAAGGAGAGACTATGATTCGTTTAGTAGCAAGTGATATAGATGGAACGATTATAGGAGAAAATAATCAAATAACATCTCAAAACTTAAAAGCCATTCATGAAATGACAGAGTCCCATATAGATTTTACCATTTGTACAGGAAAGCCATATTGTATGGTGAAAAATTTTTGCAAAGATTTGCATGCTAGTTATGGTATTTTTGGAAATGGAAATCAAATTATTGATTTAAAAACAGGGAAAGAAATTTTTCGAAAAACATTGTCACAAGAAGATATGAATACATGTATTTCTTTGGCGAAAAAACAAAATTTACATATCCATCTATATACAGAAAATGAAGTAATTACATCAGAATTACGATACATGGATTTAAGAAATTTTATTTTAAAAGATTCTTTGTTTCATAGTGATTTGAAATTTAAGATTGTTCCAGATATACAAGAATATATTAATCAAAACCAACCGACTGTTTTTAAACTAGTGGTTTCAAGCCCTTTTAGTTTATGTGATTTACAAGATGAACTAAATCACAAAATGAATTTGACGATATACAGAATCAATAAGTCAAATCAATATAAAGATAGGGTTATCAATAAAGAGTATGAATATTTAGATATTACACCAAGTAAGACGAATAAAAGCGAGGCTTTGGAGATACTTTCTAAATATTTGAAAATTTCTTCATCAGAGGTAATGGCGATTGGAGACAATTTGAATGATATTGAGATGATTCAAAATTCGGGTATAGGGGTAGCAGTGGCAAATGCTTATGATGCGGTGAAACAAGTGGCTAATTATACGACTGCCAATAGTGTGGATGATAGTGGCTTTGCTGAAGCCGTTTATAAGTATATTTCGTTTTAAGAGATATTTAACTTTCTGTTAAATATAACGGTATGGCTAGTATAGGCTATGTACACAAAATCGCTACCCCTATAAAGGGTAGCTCATTTTTGTTTATTCTAACTTCTCAACAAATCAATCCAAGAATAGACAACCTTTTTAGACATGGTAAACAAATTCATTTTTTCCACATCATTTTTAGCCACAATATCCACAGTAGATAAAGTTTGCCCATCTAAAGAAAAGGAAACCTGACCTAATTTTTGTCCAGCAGTAACAGGAGCAGAAACCGTATCATCTAAAATTAAATTTTGTTCTATATTTTTGTCTTTTCCTTTTTCAATCAAAGTACCGCTATTGCCAGATAAGATGGCATCAACATGAGAACGAACCCCTTTATTAACATTTATCGTTTTTACCACTTCATCTTTTTTTCCAAATTGTTTAAACGAAAAAGTGTTAAAACCGTAATCCAATAATTTTTGTGCTTCTGCAAAACGGACTTTAGTAGAAGGAGCTTTCATAATAACGGCAATTAAAGATAAGTCATCACGTGTGGCACTTGCTGATAAATTGTATAAAGCTAAGCCAGTAGAACCAGTTTTTAAACCAGTTGCTCCTTTGTAACTACGAATTAATTTGTTGGTATTCGTAAGTTCTGATTTTCCATCACGTAAAGAATCTGTCCAGATAGTCGTATATTCTGTTATTTGAGGATGATTATTTAATAATTCCTTTGACATCAAAGCAATGTCAAAACTAGAAGTGACATGACCATCTTCATCTAATCCATGACAGTTTTTGAAAGTTGTATCTTTCATTCCCAATTCTTTTGCCTTATCGTTCATCATTTGAACAAATCCTTCTTCTGACCCTCCAAGATACTCTGCCATAGCAACTACGCAGTCATTAGCAGAGGCTACGCAAATAGCCTTGAGCATTTGGTCAACGGTTAGGGTTTCTCTTGGGTCTAACCAAATTTGAGAACCTCCCATAGATGCTGAATTTTCACTACAAGGAACAGAATCATTCAAAGTAATTTTTCCTTCATCAATCGCTTCCATAATGAGTAGAATGCTCATGACTTTGGTAACAGAAGCAGGTCGTAATGGTTCATGACAATTATGTTCATATAATACTTGACCAGTGGATTGCTCGATTAAAATAGCAGATGGCGATTCTAGATTTAAAGTGTTTGAACTATTTTGTTTTTCTTCATTGTCAGCATTAGTAGTAATGGTGTTGTTTGTTTGATTCGTATTGGTAGTTGTAGTTGTGCCATTCGTAGTATTATTAGTATTGCTAGATGTGTTTGTGCTATTAGTGGCATTGCTATTTTTGACAATATTATTAGTTTTTGCGTTATTGCTCGTGTTATTCATGTTAGTATTTGTGTTTTTATTAGTGTTTTGAGCATTAACAGATGTTGCGTCACTAGACCATACATAGGTGGTTTCTTCTGCAAAGCATGGTAAGGTAAAAGAAAATAGTATTGCGATGATAAGCAATAAAGATATCGATAATTTTATTTTGTGCATAAAAATCCCTCCAATTGTTAATAAACTATATGTTAGAAATTAAAAAAAATGACAAATTGATATAAAAATAGCTTCAAAGATAAACATTTCATAATCCCTTGAAAAAGAAAAACATTTATGATAAACTTACCAAAGTTAAAAAAGCAAAAGATGGAGAAATAAAATGAAATTAGAAACCATAGAAAACGATAAAGTAAAAAATAGAGAAGAATTTAAAGATAGAAATGCCACAAGAACTATCCCAAAGAAAAGGGGATATGGATTAGACCAATATTATGAAGAAGAAAAAATTGTAAATCAAGTTAGAGAAGCCAAGCGAAAAAAGAAAAGAAGAAAGAAAAAAATATTGTTATGTCTTAAGATTTTACTAACATTAGTTATTTTAGGAATTATATTCTTATTCTTATTTTTTAAAACAAGTTTATTCCAGAAATACAAAGAATTATGGGTGCAAACAGCCATGACAACTATGAATCATCAATATTTAGCGACTTGGTTTTTGTCAGAGGAAGAAATTGAAGAAATCATGAAAAAATTAGAAGTGGAAAACAATGAAAATTCTAATTCGGACAATATTATGATAGTAGAGCTAGAGGAAGAAAAAGAAATTACAGTAGAAAAAATAACAGGGAAAGGCTATGTCGGGTTTGTTATGATAGTACCAGATGCTTCTAAAGTGAAATTAGTAGATGGAAGATTATCACGGAAGAGGTTCCAAGTTAAGCGAAATTGTAAAGAAACATAAAGCTGTTGGAGGAATTAATGCAGGTGGATTTGCAGACCCAGATGGAAAAGGCTCTGGAAATATACTAAGAGATGCTGTTATTATGGATAAAAAGATGGTATATGGAAATAAGTCAACAAGATACAGTTTGATTGGATTAAATGAAGAAGGAAAATTGATATTGGGGAAATATACGTATCAAGAAGCTTTAAAGGCAGGAATTGAGTCAGCTGTTGAATTTGGACCTTTCATTATTGTCAATGGTAATCATCAAATAAAGAATTCAAATGCAGGAGGAATACACCCTAGAATGGCAATTGGACAAAGGAAAGATGGTACGATGATATTCGTAGCGATTGATGGTAGACAACCTGGTTATAGTATAGGAACGAATTTATTGGAATTACAAAATATATTTGAGAGATACGATGCTTATAATGCTGCTAATTTAGATGGTGGCTCTTCTGCTACGATGTATTATGATGGAAAAGTGGTAAATAAAACGTCAACACCAATGGGAGAAAGATATTTGCCAAATGCCTTTATTGTAGAAAAATAAGATAGGAAAAATTGCCAAGCGGGAAGACCTTTTTGGCAATCTTTCTGTTTTTTAACTAAAATTTTAATCATAAAAAATAAAATACATGACGCGCAGTTTGGGAGGACTATCATTCATTCAGACCAAATAGATTAACTCTACAATTTATGAATGATAAAAGATTATTTTATATGATTTGTCCGACCAGTAAGGAATGTGATTTTATTTTTTATCATTAAAAATTGATAGATAATTATAATTAATTGCCAAAAAGGTCTTCCCGCTTGGCAATTTTTTTATTTTAAAGCAAGTAGAGTAGTAGTAACAGTGGCACCATCTGTGGAAGCTAAAATTTTCACATCATTTCCAGAATCGTTTCTAAATTTTAAATCATAACTACCATAGGCAACTGCAGCATCTTTTCCTTTTGCAATATAAGGAACGGAATTGCTATGAGCATGTCTTTCTGTTACGACCAAACTGGGAACCGATAAAATGGCATTATACAAAGTGCTACTAATCTGACAGTTTCCGTCCACCTAATCCTTTTTTCTTATTTCCATTTTTATCAAAAATATCAGCTTTTTGATAGCCTTTACTAGTAGAAGATTCTCCTACTGTTTGGCAAAAAGAGAAGGTACTACCGTTTTTTACAATGGTTTCATTTAAAGTGTTGCAAGTAATAGAAATATTATTTTGACGGGCAGAGTCTTTGTTATAGATTTTAGTGGAAAAAGTAGCAATCTGTTCTTCTGTGGTAGGCGCTGGGGTATCTTGTGACTCTGTTATCCCTTGCTTTTCTTCATTTGGTTCCGAATCGTTAAGAATTTCTTCTTTGTTATCTTCTTTATCATAGTTTTCTTTGGATGAATTTCCATAATGATTTATGGAAGTTTTTCCAGCTTCATAATTAGTTTCATCTGGATTTGTAGAACGATTTCTAAAATAGAAATAAATGCCACCACCAATTAGTAAAATAGCGATAATACTTATGATTATCCAACTTTTTTTGTTCATTTTAATCACCAAACATAGTGTAACCAAAAACATGACAAATTATTGACATTTTTGAAAAATAAAAGTATAATAAATGTGTAGTGTTCTTATAAAAAAGGAGAAAAGAGAGATGCTAAGAAGAAACTGGAAAAGAATTGGGATGATAATTTTGATTGTAGCTTGCATTTTTAATGTGATGGGGAAATTAATTCATAAATTATCCTTGAATAAAGAAATGCTATATTCAGCAGAATATATGCAAGAAGAACAACAAAATGAACAAAATCAAAAATAATACTTGAAAAAAGAAAAAAAATATGTTATGATAAACAACAGTCAAATTATTTTAAACAGGAAAAAGAGGTGAACTTGAAATGAAAGAAGGATTACATCCAAATTATAACCAAACAACTATCACATGTGCATGTGGTAATGTGTTAGAAGTTGGTTCTACCAAAAAGGATTTAAAAGTAGACGTATGTTCTAAATGCCATCCATACTGGACAGGTAATTTAAGACAAGAAACTGTTGGCGGTAGAGCAGATAAATTTAAGAAAAAATATGGTCTTGCTTAAAGCAAGAAGAGAATACAAAAACCAATATGAGATAAATACTTTTTCTAATATTGGTTTTTTTACATTATTATTTTTGTAATTTCTGAATATCAATGTCTCTAATTTCATCATAAACATTTAATTTAATTTTTTGATTGGTTAAAGGAAATAGAATATATCCCTTTTGTGTTAAGAAGATAGGATAATTAAAATTTTCAATAAACAACTCAACATTTCCATTATCATTTGAATCATAGCCATAACCAATTTCTATAAAATCATCGTGTTCGTTTTTTATAAAAAGTACAACATAAGGTCTAAAATCCTGATTAATGTCAAAGATTTCATAAGTAGCTAAGTATAAATTTTTGAAATCTATATTTTCTAGAGATAAATTTTTTATATATTTAATATCTAAAAGATTCATTTTTCGACTGTCCTCATGCATATAATTGTAATCATTTAACTCTTTAACAGGAATACGATGGAAACCATTCACGAAATATAAATTAATGGTATTTCCTAAATCATAATCAATATAACTTTTCATATCTAATTTTCCCCATAAAGAGATTAAATCTTCATTATATTTTTTCTTTTCGTTTTTATCTAAAAGCTCCAAAGTATAAAGATTTTCAAAATAATTATAATCAACTGAATTGGCAAAACGTCCTTTTTTATATATTTTTGTGTAGTCGTATTGGTATTTTCTTTTACTAGTATGTGTTTTTAAGAAAGAATCAAATTTTCCCATTTTCTTACTCCTTTTCCTATTAGTGTTTTCTGAATTTTTTTATAATTTACAATTATTTATTTTTAGATTTAATTGTATTTTTTAGAATAACAAAGCAGTATTTAGATATTCATAATTTAATTATAACATGAAATAGAAAAATGACAAGAAAGAGTTAAAAAAATCTTGCAAAATGTAGAAAAATGTAATAAAATAAGCAAGAATCATGGCAATGTGAAAAACATTGATATCATGGAGGTAAAAAGTGAACAAAGCAGAGGAAATCAAAAAACAAAAACAATATATCCAAAAAATAATAGAAATAAATCAAAATCAAGCATTAAAATATAGCGTACTAACTATGGGATGTCAATTAAATGAAAACGACTCTGAAAAATTATGTGGCATGCTAGAACAAATGGGATATGAAAGGACAGAAAATCAAAAAGAAGCAGATGTGGTATTATTGAATACTTGTTGTGTCAGAGAAAATGCAGAAGATAGGCTTTTTGGAAAATTAGGAGAACTCAAAAGGTTAAAGGAAGAAAAAGGTATTATCATTGCGATTGGTGGATGTATGATGCAAGAAAAGCACATTACTGACAAAATCAAGGAAAGCTATCCATTTGTTGATATCCTGTTTGGAACGCATACCCTACATAAATTCCCACAAAACTTATACCAAGCTTTAAAAGAAAAGAAAAAGCAAGAAGATATTATTGACATCGAGGGTGAAATTTACGAAGGATTACCTATCAAAAGGAGTAGTAAAATCAAGGCTTCTGTTACGATTATGAATGGATGTAATAATTTTTGTAGTTATTGTATTGTACCATATGTGCGTGGAAGGGAAAGAAGTAGGCAGCCAAAAGATATTATAGATGAAATAAAAGATTTGGCAAAACAGGGCTATCAAGAAATTACTTTATTGGGTCAAAATGTGAATTCTTATTTAAGAGTAGAAAAAGAAAAAGGGCTTGAATTTGAACCATATGAAGGGGTCAATTCTTTTGCTACTTTACTAAAAGCGATTCATAAGATAGAGGGAATCGAAAGAATTCGTTTTGTATCACCACATCCAAAAGATTTTACAGATGATGTAATCGATGCGATTGCGACTTGCGATAAAGTATGCAAATTAGTGCATTTGCCTTTACAATCTGGAAACACCAAAGTCTTAAAGGAAATGAACCGAAAATATACCAAAGAACAATATTTAGCATTGGTAGAAAAAATGCAAAAAAGAATTCCGAATCTGACATTATCTACTGATATTATCGTAGGATTTCCAGGAGAGACAGAGGAAGAATTTGAAGATACTTTGGATGTTGTTGGAAAAGTGAAATTCGAACAGGTGTATATGTTTCTTTATTCAAGAAGAGTGGGAACACCAGGAGATAAGATGGAAAATCAGATTCCAGAAGAGAAAAAACACAACAGATTTAATCGATTAAAAGCTTTAGTAGAAAGCCAGATTCAAGAAAATAATCAAAAATATGTGGGAACGATTCAAAAAGTTTTAGTGGAAGGCGAGAGCAAAAATAATAAAGATTTATTGACAGGAAGAACGGATAGCAATAAGGTGGTTATTTTTGAAGGGAGCAAAGAGTTAATAGGTACGATGCAATATTTTAGAATTGTTTAAGAACATATGTGGTATTTGAAAGGAGAAATATAGATGGCAGAATATTCACCAATGATGCAAAAATATCTTGAAACCAAAGAAGAATACAAAGACTGTATCCTATTTTATCGACTAGGAGACTTTTATGAAATGTTCTTTGATGACGCCATTTTAGTAGCAAGAGAACTAGAAATAACCTTAACAGGAAAAGAATGCGGACAAGAAGAAAGAGCACCAATGGCAGGAGTGCCACACCATGCTGCTGAAATGTATATTGCTAAACTAGTAAGCAAAGGCTATAAAGTAGCCATTTGTGAACAACTAGAAGACCCCAAAACAACAAAAGGAATTGTCAAAAGGGGAGTTGTGCGTGTTGTCACACCAGGAACAGTCGTAGAAAGTAACATGTTAGAAGAAAGAAAAAACAATTATATTATGTCTATTTTTAAAACTGGCATTTACTTTGGCATCAGTGTTTGCGACATCTCAACAGGAGAATTTTATGCAGCAGAAATCAAAGACAATCATAATTTTCCTATGTTGTTAGACGAGATAGCAAGATATAATCCTTCTGAATTAGTGGTTAATTCTATGATGGCAGATGGCAACGAAGAAATCAATAAAATAAAAGAAAGATTTGAGGATTTATACATAACCAATTTTGAGGACAAGCATTTCTCATACGAAATCGAGAACTTAGCTTTACGATTTAGCATTGTTGACAATCATGGTAAAAACATACAAAAATTTGAAGAGAAAACTTTAGCAATTAGTGCGATTCATGCTTTAGTAGCCTATATCGAGGACACGCAAAAAACCACACTAGATCATATCAATAAAATTGTCGTTTATCCATTATCCAGATATATGGCATTAGACATTAATGCTAGAAGAAACCTTGAGATAACAGAAAAGATGAGAGATAAATCCAAAAAAGGAACCTTATTATGGGTTTTAGATAAAACCTCTACTTCAATGGGAGGAAGATGCTTAAGAAGATGGCTAAATGACCCATTGGTAGACGTTTTAGAAATTAACAGAAGATTACAGGCAGTCAGAGAATTAAAAGACGATGTCATGTTAAGAGGAGATGTGGTTGAAAATCTAAAAAAAGTATATGATATCGAGCGTTTAGCTGGAAAAATGGCTTATGGAAATGCTAATGCAAGAGATATGGTTACCCTAAAGAATTCTTTGTTAAAATTACCAGAAGTCAAGAAATGCCTATTCCATTGTAAAAGTGATTTATTAAAAGAGTTAGCAGAGAATTTAGATGAATTACAAGATATTTATGAATTAATTGATAGTGCTATTATCGATGACCCACCAATGACCATCAAAGATGGTGGTATCATCAAATTGGGTTATGATGACCAAATTGATACTTTAAAAACCGCACAAATAGAGGGAAAGAACTGGTTAGTACAATTAGAATTGACAGAAAAAGAAAAAACGGGAATCAAAAATTTAAAAATAGGATTTAATAAAGTATTTGGGTATTACCTAGAAGTTACAAAATCGTATTTAAATCAAGTACCAGAAAGATTCATTAGAAAACAAACATTGACAAATGCAGAACGATACATCACAGAAGAACTGAAAAATCTAGAAAATCAAATTTTAGGGGCAGAAGAAAAAGTAGTAACCTTAGAATATAATGCTTTTGTGCAAATTCGAGAAGAAATTGCTAAAAATATTAAAAGATTGCAAAAAACAAGTGAAGTCGTTTCTCATTTAGATGTTTTAACCTCTTTTGCCGAAGTCGCTGAAGACATGAACTATTGCATGCCAGAAGTCAATTCCTCTGGAAGTATTGACATCAAAAATGGAAGACATCCCGTCATTGAAAAAATACTAGGACCAGGAAGTTTTGTTGAAAATGATACCTATTTGGACAAACAAGACAACAGATTATCCATTATTACTGGTCCAAACATGGCAGGTAAATCTACCTATATGAGACAAGTGGCTTTAATCACGTTAATGGCTCAAGTAGGAAGTTTTGTACCAGCAGAAACTGCTAAAATTGGAGTGGTTGACAAAATTTTTACAAGAGTAGGAGCATCCGATGATTTAAGTATGGGACAAAGTACCTTTATGGTAGAAATGATGGAAGTAGCAACCATTTTAAAAGAAGCCACCAATAACAGCTTAGTCATTTTAGATGAAATTGGAAGAGGAACCTCCACCTATGATGGCTTGTCCATTGCTTGGGCAGTGGCAGAATTTATTGCTGACAAAGAAAAATGTGGTGCCAAAACCTTATTTGCTACCCATTATCATGAATTAACCGAATTAGAAGATAAGTTAGAAGGTATCAAAAATTATTCAATTGCTGTAAAAGAAAAAGGAGAAGACATCATTTTCTTGCGAAAAATTGTTAGAGGGGGAACCGATGAAAGCTATGGAATTCATGTTGCCCGCTTGGCAGGTGTTCCTAAAATAGTCACACAAAAAGCAGATGAAATTTTGCGTTCTTTGGAAAGAAAGAATATTTTAACCGGTCAAAAACAGCAAAAACAAGATAAAAAACAAGTGGAAGGACAGTTTGATTTATATAATTATAAACTAGCGGAGATTGCTCATGAGGTGGATAAAATTAATTTGAATGAACTGACTCCAATTGATGCCTTGAATACACTTGTAAAGATTAAGGAAAAAATGAAATAGGGGGGATTTAGGGACGTTCCTTAAAATCCCTAAAAGAGGGAATAAAGGGACACTCCTTCTAAAAATTATGAAAGCACTGTCCCTGAATCCCAGAAACAGGGATTTTAAGGAACGTCCCTAAATCCCGATTGAAAGGAGAAATTTAAAATGTCAAAAAATAAAAAAATAATCTTATCAGCTTTATTACTCGCACTTATTATTATATTATCGAGATTTTTATCTGTCAAAACGCCAATTGTAACTATTAGTTTTTCTTTTGTACCAACCATGTTATGTGCTATATGGCTTGGACCAAAGTGGACAATTTTAATAAATGTACTTGCTGATTTAATCGGAGCAACATTATTCCCATATGGTTCTTTCTTTATTGGATATACTATCACGACAGCAGTGGCAGGAGCGATTTATGGCTTTTTATTATACAAAAAAGAAGAGGATACTTACACAGACAAGCAGTTTATTATAAGAGTGATAATTGCGGTCGTATTAGTAACTGTTATTGCTAACATAGGACTAAATACCTTATGGCTAAGTATTACGACTGGCAAAGCTTTTATGGTATTAATGGCATCTAGAATGGTAAAAGAATTTGTGATGGTACCAATCAAGGTAATTCTTATAATTTTCTTAGAAAGAGCATTAAGAAAACCATTTAACACATATGTAAGGGGAGAAAATGATTAGTATAAATGACGTAACATATCGTTACAAAAAAGGACAAGATATTTTAAAAGAAATCAATCTAACGATTCCAGAAAAAGAAACGGTTGTCATTATGGGAAAAAACGGTTCTGGCAAGTCAACTTTAGGCAAGTTGATTTCTGGTATTATCAAGCCTAAAAAGGGAAAGATTTTAATGGATGATTTGGATATGGCAGATAAGAAAAATAAAGAAGCCATACGAAAAAAGATAGGGATTGTATTTCAAAATCCGGAGAATCAGATTATTTTTAATAATG
>CAOJZE010000017.1 GCA_948466095.1 uncultured Clostridium sp. | reverse complement strand
AAAAAATATTGTATGATAGAAAAACAAATTAGAAAGGTGGTGACAATATTTCAAAATTAATTGATTTATTCTTTATTACTTTTATTATTTATCTTTTTATTACTTTATATTCATGGTATACATTTTTTGACATCGTTTTTTTTCACAACAAACAAGGTTCCAAATTAAAAATCAAAAAAAACTCATTTTAAAATCAATTCTCTATTTATTCAAAAAGGAGGTCTTTTATTATTATAAAATATCGAAAAAAGCTTGTCTTTATGATTTTATTTTTTACTTTTTTATCTCATGTTACTTATTCTATTTTTCACCCTATTTTCACAGCAAAAGAAATCATTATATCTTATGGTATACATCCCTTTGACATCTGTTCTAATAATCCTGAATTGTGGAAAATCATAAAAATTCTATATGTTATTTGTTCTTCTTTTTCTAATCTCATATTAGGTCATTTAATTTATACGAGGCTTTTAAAAAAACTTACATTTTTTCAAGATAAGCCTACTACGGACAAAAACAAAATCCCTACCGTATCACATACGAACGACAAATTGGACTTACTAATTGGAGAAGATTTCTCTCATCATAAGATTTATATTCCTGAATCTGGTCTTTATCAAAACTTTTTGATTACTGGAACAATCGGCTCGGGAAAAACCTCAAGTGCTATGTATCCCTTTACAAGACAACTGTTGGAATTTAATCATAATAATCCAAAGCATAAAATGGGAATGTTGATTCTAGATGTAAAAGGTAATTTCTATCAACAAGTCAAAAAATATGCCAATCAATATCAATTAGAAAAAGACTTAATTGTCATTGAGCTTAAATCTAATATTTATTATAATCCTTTACATAAACCAGATTTAAAACCTCAAGTATTAGCCAATCGTTTAAAAAGTATTCTTTTACTTTTCTCGGAAAATAACACAGAATCCTATTGGCTTGACAAAGCAGAAGAAGTTTTAACAGAATGTATTAAGCTATGTAGGCTTTACAACAAAAATTATGTTACCTTTTCAGAATTACACAAATTAGTAACTGAACCAAACTATTATAAAGAAAAAATTTCTGTTTTAAGAGATTTATTCACATCTTCTCAATTATCTCATTCTCAAATTTATGAATTGAATGCTAGCTTATCGTTTTTTCAGAAAGAATTCGAAAACTTAGATAGTCGAACAAAAGGCATTTTAATCTCTGAGATTACTCGTATTACCAATTGTTTTATTTCTGATTTTGATGTTATGTCTACTTTTTGTGCTCCTATTGAAAAGCTTTCCTTTACTGGATTTTCAGAGATAATCCAGAAAGGAAAAATCGTTGTCTTAAATATGAATATCTCGGAATATCATTCCCTTTCCAAAATGATTGCTGCTTATTTAAAATTGGATTTTCAAACAGAAATCATTTCTAACTTATCAAAAGGTATTTCGAAGACCTCTGCTTTTATTTGTGATGAATACGATAAATATGTAACTAAATCAGATGGCGAATTCTTCTCTTTAAGTAGGGAAGCAAAATGTATTAATATAGTCAGTACACAAAGCTATTCTTCCTTAAAAGCAACTTTAAAAGAAGAAGCTCAATTAAAAGTAATTACCCAAAATCTAATTAATAAAATTTGGTTTCGAACCGATGATGTTTTTACCATTGAAGAAGCCCAAAAACAACTAGGGAAAGAAGAAAAGGAAAGAACTTCTAAGAGTATTTCGGAAAGTGCTAAACAAACCCGTTTTAGTTATATTACCAATACGCTAAACTCTGAAAACTCTAATATTTCTGAAACTTTTAGTACCTATCTACAAAATGATTATAAATTTGAAACAAACTTTTTTACCCAAAATTTGGAAACATTTTCAGCTCTGACCTTTTTATCAGATGGAAATAAAATTTACCCCCCTGAGAAATTGCAAATGTTACCTTATTTTAAAAAAATCATATAGAAAGGATGATGTTTATGAACAAAAAAATTTTTTATTTTATTTTTACTTGTCTTTTATTCTTTTCCTTCTTAGGCTTGTTTTCTTCTTCTTGCTTTGCTCTTGGCGACCCACAAATTGTCAGTAAAATTAATTCAGCCTTTGAAAGTATCGAAAAATGGTTATTAAAAATAGCAACTCCAGCAGCTGCTGTTGCTGTTGGAAGTGGTATTTTTATGAAAAAATTTAGTTTTGGTGATGAAGAAAAAATTAGAACGGGAAATAAGTTAATTAAAGGCTCTTTATTTTCTTATGCTTTTATATTAGCTATTGATTTAATTTTATCTGCCATCAAATCGTTAATTAGTTAAGGAGGTATTTTTGGAAAATTCAACTGATATTACACAAATTATTATAGATACTATTAATTCTATTTTTGAAACTTTATTTAGCTCTATTGATAATAATCTTTATTCTATTTTAGATGATATTACTTTTATCAATTCTAGCATTTTACAAGACAAAAACTTTGAAAATTTATTTGGCACTTCCGCTTCTAATGGTATTTTATTAATTGCTAATTCTTTTTTACTTGCTTTTATTTTATATTATGCAGGGAGATATTTAATGGCTCATTTTACTTATTCTCAAACAGAAGCTCCTTTTAGTTTTATCATTAAATTGATTTTATGCGGTATTGCTATGAATGGTTCCTTTTTTATCATACAATTTATAATTGATTTGAATTCTAATGTTTCTCTTGCTATTCGAAATTTAGGAGAAAACTTATTTCAAAAAGATATCTGTTTTTCTGAGTTAATTACTACCATTAATACTAGTATTGCCATAGATACCAATTCCCTTAATATTTTTTCTTTGGATGGTCTCATAAAAGGCACACTAAGTATTTCCCTTTTAAATCTAGTTTTTTCTTATTCTCTTCGTTATATTTTGCTTAAAGTGTTTATTTTATTAACCCCTTTTGCTTTTCTATCTTTAACTTTAAATAAAACTAGTTGGTTTTTTAGCACTTGGTTTCGTAATTTATTTTCTTTATTATTGATTCAAATCATTGTTTCCATTGTTTTATTAATTTTATTTTCGATGGACTATTCCTCTGGTAATTTATTTTCTAAATTTGTTTATGTTGGAGGTATTTATGCTTTAATCAGAACTAATTCTTTGGTTCGAGATTTTATTGGTGGTGTTTCCACAGAAATCTCACAATCTGTGAAAAACTTTGTTGGTTTTAAATCTTAATTTTAATTAATTTAAAGGGAGGTATTATGAAATTTATTTTTCCACAAAATTATGATGTTAAAAATAAGTTATTTGGTATTATTGATTATTCTACCGCTTTTGTTAATTTATTATGGTATGCTTTTATTTTTATGGTAGTAAATTTTATTTTTAAAAATTTAACTTTAAAGATTTTCGTTTTTGTTGTCTTTTGTTTTCCTTTATTCCTATTTAGTTTTGCTGGTTTTAATGGCGAAAATATTCTTTACGTTTTTTCTTATCTAATTCATTTTTATATGAAACCTAAATTATTTCTTTATAAAAAGTGATTTTCATCTTTTTTCCTCAATAACCAATTGATTGCTTATTTGCATTTTATGTATATTTGTGTTATAATTATATTAGTATTTGTTTTTATTAAGGAAAGGTAGCTTTTGAATCTTGATTAAGTGAAAGGAGCAAATATATGGCTAAAATTATTTATATTTATGATGTGAACAGTGGGCAGGCGACGGTTGATATGAGCCGGGAAACCGCAAAAGAAATATCAACTGCAATTGAGTTTTTTGAAATAGGATTGGAAGCATCCGATTTCAGCATCAGCGAAGTCAGTAAGACTCGTAAGCTTGCCGAAGCAATAAAACGAAAATTTATTTCAGGAGGAAAGATTAATGGAGGCAATCAAGAGTTCGTAGATGCCATAAAGGCAAGGTGCAAAGAACTGCTTGAGATTTGAAACTGTAAACCAAGCGACCTTTCCATTAGAAATTTGAGCTCGTAATAAGAGCTCTTTTTTCATATCATGAATATAGAATTAAATTTATAAAGTAACAATTTTTTTGGTAAAATCCAAATTATTCCAAGAATCATCTTCATATCCAATCGTATAAACATTAGTAGCCCAAATACCCTTATCTAGCATAGCAGTCAAATTTTTATTAGAATTTTTATCGATAAAGCGTTTTACAGGATTAACTATCTCAAGTTTTGGATTTGCCTTAGCAATTTCAACAATCAGAAATTCACCTCTTTGATTTAAACCTAAAACTCTAACATATCTATTTTGTTTGTTTTTTACATTTTTATACAGTTAGGGTGAAATATTCGTTTACAAACTTTTAAAGTGATTTTATCATATATTAAATACACTTTTTTCCTCCATAACTTGAATTTTTTGTCTAAAAAAGTTATAATGTAAATTACTAAATTTATTGTTAATGGAGGAATTAAAATGAAATTAGAGCAAAAAGAAAAATCTCTTTTATTTTCAGAAACAATGCTACCAGATATTTTCTTTTCTGAGTATTTGTCTGACTTACCTGGAGATTACTTAAAAATTTATTTATATATGGTTTTCTTATCAAAATACCATAAGGAAATTAAATTAAATGACTTATCTAAAAAACTGAATATTCCTCTAAAAATTATTAATGATGGTATCAAACATTTAGAACAAAATGATTTAATTTTAAAAAAGACGACTGGCTATATTGTAATCGACTTACAGGAGGCTACTCTTCGTAATTTATATACGCCTAATTTAACTATGTCAAAAGAGAAAGTAGAACAAACTTCTAAAAATAAATCTAGAGCCAAAGCGATTGAACATATTAATAATATGTATTTTCAAGGAATTATGGGACCTTCTTGGTATAACGATATTGATTTATGGTTTAAAAAATATGAGTTTGATGAGCAAGTTATGATTGCTTTATTTGACCATTGTTATCTTAGAGGTGCTTTAAATAGAAAATATGTACAAGCTGTTGCAGAATCTTGGGCTTCTAATAAAATAAAAACTTGGAATGAATTAGACCAATATTTTGAAAAACGCGAAAATCTAAATAACTATCATAAAATAATCGCTAAAAAGCTAGGGAAATACGGTGCATTAACAGAATATGAACAAGCTTATATCGAAAATTGGGTTTTAAATTTTGGTTATGATATGAGTATTATTGAAATTGCTTTAAAACGAACAACTTTAAAGCAAAATCCTACCTTTGAATACATTAATCATGTAATTACCGATTGGCATGACAGAAATTTAAAGACAGCTAACGAGGTTCAAGCCTTTTTAGAACAACGTAAAAAGCAAGCAAAATCGGCCAAAGAGTTGAAATCAAAAGTCAACAAAACAAATTATGAACAACGAACTTATGATAATCTAGACTTTTTATATGCTAACCAACCAACAGAAAATAAGGAGGATAAGAAGGATTAAATGTCAAACGAAATTTTAAATTCTTTATTAAAAGATTATGAACAAAAAAAGTTACAAGCAGAATTAGATTCCGAAAAAAGAAAAGAGGACTTATACCAAAAGATTCCTAGATTACAAGAAATTGAAGAGGAATTAAATCATTTCGCTATTTCTACTGCCAAAAACATTCTATTTCATCCGTCTGCTTCTTTAGAAGATTTAACGCAAAAAGTAGAAAAATTAAAGCAGGAAAAAATAACTATTTTACAAAATGCGAATTTACCTAGTGATTATCTAAATCCCAAATATAGTTGCTCTATTTGTAAAGATACTGGATATATTACAAAAAACAATGATAAAACTAAAATATGTAATTGTTTAAAACAAAAATTACTAGATTCGGCTTTTCATCAATCTAATATGGCAAATTTAGATAGAGAAAATTTTTCCACTTTTCGTGAAGATTTATTTTCAAATGAAATAGATTTAGCGAAATATCATTTTAACATTTCCCCTAGACAAAACATGAAAAATATGAAAGAAAAATGTCTAGAATTTGTAAGAAATTTTGATAATCCTAATACGAAAAATTTATTATTTACAGGAAATACTGGCTTGCGGTAAGACTTTTATGTCAAATTGTATTGCACAAGAATTACTCCAAGCTGGTAAAACGGTTCTTTATCAGACAGCTCCTGTATTACTTGAGAGTGTAATTGATTACAAAATGAGTCAACAAAAAAATAAGAAAGATAATATTTATCATTCTGTTTTAAACGTTGACTTACTGATTATTGATGATTTAGGAACGGAAAGTTTAAATAGTATGAAATTAAGTGAATTGTTTACTATTTTAAACACAAGAATTTTAAATTTAAATCATAAAGTCACAAAAACCATTATTTCTACAAACTTAGATATTAACAACATTTTCTCTACTTACGAAGAAAGAATTGGTTCCAGAATAGCTGGTTATTATGACATTTATCACTTTTTTGGAGAGGATTTAAGGTTTAAAAGCAGAGAGTAGAAAGGCTTTCACACCTTTCTATTCTTTGTTTTAATAATACATGATTTTTAAAAAATAACATAAAATCCAACTTAGTTTTCTAAGTTGGATTTTTGTTATTTTTCTTCGTTTTCTTCTGGCATTTGTGCTTCATTTAGCGTTTCCACACTTACTACTTTTCCACCATCATTGGTTCTCATTAAAGTAACTCCTTGCGTAGACCTTCCTAGTACACTAATATCATCTACTTTTAATCTGATAATGGTTCCTGTGTTAGTAACTAACATAACGTCGTCACCTTCTACTGCAATTCTTACTCCTATTAATTTTCCTGTTTTTGGCGTTATTTTATATGTAATAACTCCTTTTCCACCTCTATTTTGTACTCTATATTCGTCTAATTCTGTTCTTTTTCCGAATCCATTTTCTGTAATAGCAAGTAATGTTGCTTTTCCTCCACTAATTACCGATTCCATGCCAATTACTTCATCATCTTCATCTAATCTGATTCCAATAACACCTTGTGAAACTCTACCAATTGGACGTACATCTTTTTCATCAAAGGTAATACACATACCATTTCTAGTTACTAATACGACATTATCTTCTCCATCTGTTAATCTTACGTCAATTAATTCGTCATCTTCTTTTAACGTAATTCCTTGAAGCCCTGTTTTTCTAGTTGAATCATATTCTTTTAATGCTGTCTTTTTGATTAACCCGTTTTTAGTAGCCATTAATAAATATTTTCCTTCTGCAAAATTTTGAATTGGTATGATAGCAGATACTTTTTCTCCTGCATCTAAACTTAACAAGTTTACAATTGCCGTTCCTCTTGCTGTTCTTCCTGCTTCTGGAACCTCATAACCTCTTAACTTATACAATTTTCCTTTATTAGTAAAGAATAAAACAACATCATGGGTAGAAGCTGTAAAGATTTGTTTTACAAAATCTTCTTCTCTTGTTGTCATTCCTGTAATGCCTTTTCCTCCTCTTCTTTGGCTTTTATAGGTATCAATTGGCATTCTTTTGATATAACCAAAATGAGTTAAAGCAACGACACATTGTTCTTCTTTAATTAGGTCTTCAATATCAATTTCCCCTTCGGCTGCTACAATTTTGGTCTTTCTTTCATCACCAAATTTGTCTCTGATTTGGATTAATTCTTCTTTTATAATTTCAAATACTAGTCTTTCACTATTTAGAATTTCTCTTAAATGTGCTATTAATTCCATTAATTGCTTATATTCTTCTTCTATTTTTTCGCGTTGCAAACCAGATAATGTTTTTAATCTCATATCTAAAATAGCTTGTGCTTGAATATCTGTTAAACCAAATCGTTCCATTAATCTTTCTTTTGGGTCATCATAAGAAGCACGAATAATACTAATTACTTCATCAATATTATCAATCGCAATTTTTAATCCTTCTAAGATATGAGCTCTTGCTAATGCTTTATCTAATTCAAATTGTGTTCTTCTTAAAATGACTTCTTTTCTGTGGTCAATATAACAATCGATACATTGTCTTAAGGTCAATATTTTAGGTTCTCCATTGACTAAAGCTAACATAATAATACCAAATGTTGTTTGCATTTGTGTATGTTTAAATAATTGATTTAAAACAACTTGTGGATTGGCATCTCTTTTTAATTCAATGACAACTCTTACTCTATCTTTTCTGTCAGATTCATCTCTACATTCAGAAATTCCTTCTACCTTTTTTTCTTTTGATAAATCAGAAATGGTCTTGATTAAATTTGCTTTGTTAACTTGATATGGCAAAGAAGATACAATAATTCTTTGTCGATTTCCGCTCATTTCCTCTATTTCTGTTTCTGCTCGTAAAGTTATTTTTCCTCTTCCTGTTTTATAAGCTTGTTTAATCCCTTCCATTCCTAAAATGATTCCTTCTGTTGGAAAGTCTGGTCCTTTTATCACACTCATTAAATCTTCATCGGTTACTTCGTCTTCATCAATTATCTTAATAATACCATTAATAACCTCTGTCAAATTATGTGGTGGTATATTGGTTGCCATTCCAACGGCAATTCCTGAAGAACCATTAATTAAAAGGGCTGGTATTCTAGCTGGTAATACAGTCGGTTCTTGTAATCTATCATCATAGTTTGGCATAAAGTTTACCGTGTTTTTTTCAATATCTGTCAACATATATTCTGAAATCTTTGCCATTCTTGCTTCTGTATACCTCATAGCTGCAGCACCATCGCCATCCACTGAACCGAAATTTCCATGTCCATCAATTAGCATGTATCTCATAGAAAAGTCTTGTGCTAATCTTACCATAGCATCATATACGGAACTGTCACCATGTGGATGATACCTACCAAGAACAGATCCAACTGTATTAGCACATTTTCTGTATGGCTTGTCTGATGTAATTCCATCTTCATGCATGGCATATAAAATTCTTCTATGCACTGGCTTCAATCCATCTCTTACATCTGGAAGTGCTCTTGATACAATAACACTCATGGCATAGTCAATATAGGCTGTTCTCATTTCTTTTTCGATGTCTCTTTCTATGATTTTTCCGTCCATTCTTTCTTGTTTTTCCTCCATCTTTTTTATCTTCCTTTCTTTGTGCATTTAGCTTATTTTTCTATGTTTTTATTATACTAAAACATATTTAAATTTGCAAGCAAAAAAGTAGGAAATATGAGTTAATATAACCATATTCTTTACAAGTAGGTAAAAATAAGTTATACTATCAACAGACTTTACTGGTGGCAACATCAGAGAAAGGAGCACTTTATGACAGGTTACGCTTTAATATATTTACTTTTGCAGGAAATTGAAAAATTGAGAGCAGAAATAAGGATATTAAAAGACAAACAAGACAATAAAGAGTAATCTTTATTGGTGGGGGCATTCGTTACATAGCCTCCATTATTTTTTTGCCAAAAAAAAAGAGTATGTGTCGTTACTCACATACCGAACTTACTTATGACAGGTTACATCACTTATAAGTTAATAGTATTATACCATCTATTATTAAAGATGTCAAATACTATTTTATATTCTATTCAAAATTCTATTTTTTATTCCTAATCTTAATACCACATAAAATTTTTAATCTCAATTACATTTTAAAGCAATTCATAATTAAATTGACACCATCTTTAAAGCCTTGTTTATAAAACTCTTTATTATATTCTGCTATTTTAATACTATAATTTTCTTCTATTTTTTCAAAAGTTTTGATAAGTTCTTTTGGTTTTGATGTATCTTCTAGAAGCTGTTTGGTATTAATATCTTTTATTTGTTCTTTGACTTTTCTGTTAACTTTTTTCATTTTTTCATCTAGTGTCTTTTCTTCTGCTTGATAAATCATACCCAAAATATCTTTATATTTAATATCTTCCTCCATTTGAATTCCTCCTTGTTTTATAGTATTTGATTTTTCTATGCTTTTTTATTCATTTTTTGTCTATTATGTCAATTTTTTTGCTAATTCTATTTGTTCTTGTGTTAAATTGAAATCTTGTCCATTGTTTTTTATTAAATTATGTATATTTTCTATGGTTTTTATATTATGAATCGTTTTTTCTATAGGAGCAAGGCTTTTTCGTTGTTTTTCTATCTTGTTATATTCCTTTTGCATACCATTAAAATTTTTCTCTTCAAAATATTTTCTCCAATTGTTAATATATTTATCTGCTTTATCAATTGCTTCATATTGTTTTTGAAAAGTACTTTCTATGTTTTTCTCTACGTTATTCAATATTACGTTTTTTCCTTGCTTTATTGTTTTGGCTACTGTATGATTAATTAAACCTGCTTGTCTTACTTTATCTACTACCGTATCTAACAAAGATGACATATTATCAATCAGTCCTCCCGATTTTACTGCATTTTGCATTTGAGAAATATCTTCAAAGTTTCCTGTTACAATACCAATAGCACTTTTTCCTAAATTGATGGTGTCGTCAATTGTTTTGGTAATACCATCTTTTAATCCATAATTTAATAAGTTATCTTTTATATTTATGATTTGTTCTTCTAAAAAATCTGGTAACAGACTTCTAATGCCAATATCAATTGCTGTGTTAATTGTTTTTCCTAATGTCGTTTCTAAAAAGTTTTTCTGTGTTTTTTCATTGATTAAATTATGATTAAAATTAATATCATTATTTTTTTCTAGATTATTTATATCCATTTCTATACCTTCTTTCTTTATTTTTTTTAATTTTAGCTTTTATCCATGCATTTTTCAGTATATATGTAAACCATTTTGTTGCATTTTCTGTGTCTTCTTTATTGCTTTTTTTCCTTTTATTGCCTAGTTGTTTCGTTATTTCATCTTGTTGTTTTTGGGGTCTATTTTTTATCTTTTCTTTTTTTATCAAAATAATAAAATTTATGGATAACTTCTATTATTTTTTATTTTTTTGTTTTTTTACAAGGTATTTTTTCCTTTTATCAGTACTATTTTTTTCTATCCTATGCGTTTTTTATAAATTTTATCAGATTTTTTCTTGATTTTTAGTCTATATGTAAACTGACTTTTTAGGTATTTACCCCTCTTTTTTTCTATCATTTAATCTTCTAAATCCTTCTATTGCCTAGCATTATTTGTTGATTTCCTTTTTTCTTATATAAAAAATTTATCTTTTTATCTTAGAAATTTTAAAATTTTCTTTTATATTTATTTTAGATGATTTCTATTTTTTATATTTTTTTATTTCTTATTTTATTTTTTAATCTTTTTTATTTTTATTTTTTATTTTTATTTCATTAATATTTTATTTTTTACTAATTATTTTGATTTTATTTATTATTATTTTTTATTTTTTTATTTCATCATTATTTGATTTATGATTTTATTCATTTCTTTTTTTATTTTTTTGTTTTTTAATAAAAAATTTTTTCTAAAATAATTATGAATTAAATGATAATAAATTTTATCTTCTTTTATTTCTAAAATTTTATTTTTATGGGGAATACATTTTGCTATTAAACCTTTATTCATGGAGCTAAAATTTCTTTTATTTGAAACAATATGTAAACTGTTTTGATTGATATTCCATCCCTTTTTATACTCTTTTAAAGTCCTTTGAATCTCTTTTATGCCTAATAAATTTGGTTCTAATAATATAAAATTTATATCACTATTTTTTAAAATTTGTTTATTGATTACATTTAAATTGTTTTTTGAAATATCTATTATAATAAAATGAAACTGTTTTTTAACTATTTGAAAAAAAATAGATATTATTTTTCTGATTATTTTTTGTTTTTTTATTTTTTTATTTTTTTTGTTTTTTAATAAATGATTAAATCCACTAAAAAAATATAAATTTTTATTTATTTTATTTGTAAAAAAATGAATTATTTTTTTTATTTTATAATTATAAATTTTATTTTTTAAATTTATTAATTTTTTATATTTATTTTTTTTATTATTTTTTATTTTTATTTTATTTTTATTTAATTTTTTTCCATATGATTTTTTTCTGTCTTTATTGCAATATTTATTTTTTCTTTTTTTTATATTTATTTTTTTGTTTTTTTCTAATATAAGACTTAAATCTTTTTTTTCTAAATCAGCATCCACTAACAAAACCTTATAATTCTTTTCTGATAAATATTGGCTGATAATTAGGGATAACGTGCTTTTTCCGCTCTTGTAATTGCCTGAAAAAGTAATGATTTTGGTTGACATATTTAATAAAATTGGGCTATTTTTTATTCTATTTTTCGAATTACTTAAGATTTTTATTTTATGCTTTTTGTTTTCATGATAAGGAATATTTTTTTCTTCTATTATTTTTTTTAATTTTATAATTTCTTCTATATTTATTTCTTTTTTATTTATTATTTTTATTAATTCTTTTAAATTAATTTTATTATTATAATAAATATCAACAATATTATTTTTGATTAATATTTTTTCTAACTCTTTATTTTCTTTTTCTAAAATAAATATTATTTTTATTTTTTCATTTGCAAATTTAATTTTTTCAATTAAATTTTCTAACTGAATTTCTCCTGGTATCTTTTCGCTTAAAATAATTAAATCAATTTTATTGTTTCTTTCTAATATTTCTAAAATTGCTTCTCTATATTGAATATCTTTTCCTATAATTTCAAAATTTCTTTCTTTTTTTAGTTCTTCATTTAATTTAGGATTATTAATAGCTGTTATTATTTTTTTCATGATTCTCACCTTCAAGTATTGCTTTTTCTATTTTAGAACATTCTATTTTTGTTAAAATATGATTTTCTCCTACAAACATAAGACATTCTCCTCTTTTTAGGGATTTTATCTCTACTTTTTCTTTTTCTGATAGATTTGCAAATTCAGATAATATTTTTATATTTTCTTCTTCTAATGCAAAAAAAGTTTTAATACTAGAATTATTTAATATACTTTTTCCATAAATTCCACCTTCTAAACTAAAAATATCTGAGATATCTTGTGTAATAGCCACACTACTCCCACCATATTTTCGAATGGTTTTAAATATTTTATAGATAAAACTAGCCACTTCTTTATTAGAGGTAACACCTATTAACCTCCATATTTCGTCTAAATAAATTGCTTTTTTCTCTTCTCTGTTTTCCTTGATTTTATCCCAAAAAATATCGGTAAATAAGTACATTCCATATTTTAAATTTTCTTCTCCTAAATCATAAACATCTGCAATAATTAAATCATTATCTAATGCAATATTGGTTGGATGGTTAAAAAATTTCATCGACCCCTTTACAAAGGGAATCAATTTTGTTTTAAATCTTTTTGTCTTTTCATCTCTTCCTAAAACATCATACAAATCTTCTAATAAGGGCATATCTTTTGATGTTTTAAATTCTTTTCCTAATATCTTTTCTTCATTTGTTTTATATAAACTGTCATCATTAAAAGTAATATTTTTTCTTTGATAAACTTCTATCAACTTTTCTTCTATCAAAGCTTTTTCTTCTTCATTTAATTCTCCAAATACTAAATTGAAAAATCCAATTAGTTTTCCTATTTTAGTAGCTAAATAACCACTTTCTCCTTCTTCTATGCTTTCCTTCCTAATATCAAAAATGTTGATATACGTATTGGAATTGGGACCTATTTTTATCTGTGTTCCCTTTAATTCTTTACATAAATTACTGTATTCTCTTTCTGGGTCTATGATATATTGTACTACTCCTAATAACTTATATCTTAAAATAAGTAATTTCGTATAAAATGACTTACCTGCACCACTTGTCCCAAAAATACAAATATTTGCATTTTTATATTGATTGGTATTGTATCGGTCAATAAATACAAGTGAATTATTATAAATATTCGTACCAATAAAGATTCCTTCTTCATCAAAAATAGTAGAAGATATAAAAGGATACGTAGCAATTAGCCCATTTGTTAAAATATTTCTCTTAGAAGCTTCTTTTAGAATGCTTGGATTTTCTGCTAATGGTAAGCATGCCATAAACATTTCTTCTTGTCTAAAATTAGCCCTTCTTGTTTGCATTCCTTTACTTTGTGCAATTCCTTCTATCTTATTTAAAAAATATTCTAATTCTTTTATTTCCTCTGCATACACATTTATGTAAATATATAAAAAATAAATATCTTCATTATTGACTTGTATTTCTTTTCTAATATATTTAGCATCATTGTAAGCAAAAGCTACGATATCAATATCTTGTCTGTTTTGGTTACTTTCTTTTAATTCTACTCCTACATTACCAATATGGTAAGTTAAATCTTTTATTGTTTTATAACTATCTTGTTTTTCATAAAAAATAGATACATTCATATTAATATTGGTTTCAATTAAAGTTTTTAATAAGATATCAGTCTGCTCCCTATAATAATTAACCACCATTAATCCACCATAATATAAATTATCAATCTCAATATATTTAGGGTTCTCTAAATTAATATAGGTTGGTGCTATTCTATCTTTATCGGAAATAGACCCCTCTATCAATTGAATTTGTTTTATGTTTCCTTTTCTAATAATGATTGTCCTCCTTCTTAAAATTTCTTAAATTGATTTCTTTTCTTGTATTGAGAAAAGAACTGATAACCTTTCGTGCTTCTTCTTTTGAATTAATTTCAAATACCGAATTCCCACATCTAGATAAACATTCTTTAATTTTAAAATACTTTTCTTTTAAATCATTCTTGATAATTTCAAATGACTCATTATATTCTTGTTCTTTTACATTTTCTTTGGAAATAATAAGATAAAAATTTTTAGAAGATGACTTTTTACTAATGTTAATTTGATTGATATATTCAATATAATCTTCCGATATTTTAGCTAAATATCGATTCTCTTTCTTTTTAACATTTTTCTGAATATTGGATATATTTTTCTCTAGATTTTCTTTACTACTTTGAATTAAAATTTGAATATCAAAATTGCAAGTTTTTAAAAAAACTTTATAAGAATTTAAAATAGCTTGTTTCTCTAAATCAGATTTTAAATTATAATTAATGGGAGAAACCTTTAAAATTTTTATGTATTTCGTTTTCGTTTGAATCATTCCATTGTTTAAAATTCTTTCTATGGGAATCCAACTTTGTGTCGTGGATTGCTTCTTTATTTTTTTCACCTCCTTATTGAAGATGATTTTACATTATTTTACAAGCATTGTCAAGAAAATTTCATCTTCTTTTTTCGACATTTTTCTTTTTTATGTTAATTTTTTCTTTTTGAATATTTTTTTATTTTTTGTCTATACTAAATTTATAAGGTTAATAATAGTTGAGCCAAGAGTATACATGGATTTTATTAGTTCATTTATATTCGGACAAAGATGTATTATAGTGTATTATATATATTATAATAGGTCGGCGAGAAGAGTATATTATTTGTTTGTAGGCTATATTTTTTATTTTATTCTCATGTATATGGTCAAATAATAGGTAATATATTCGAGCTAAGATTATTCTTATATCTAGATAATTTTTAGGAAGTGGTTATTAGTAGTCCCTTTGGGATGAATATAGTTACTTGTGGTGTATTAATAGTCGAGCGAAGGATTAATATATGTGGTATCGAGCTTATTTATATAGCAATATATATTAGGTTTAACTATTAGATATATTAGTTTTAGTAGAGATTATTATTGGCTTTATCATTAATGCCAGATAAATCTAATTTATCTGGCATTAAATTATGTTACTATTAAATGTCTAAATTTTTTACATATTTTGCATTAGACTGAATGAATTCTCTTCTTGGTTCTACTTCATCTCCCATTAATAATGAAAAAATTTCATCTGCTTTTATTGCATCATCCATTGTGACTTTTACTAATGTTCTAGTTTCTGGATTCATAGTTGTTTCCCATAATTGTTCTGGATTCATTTCACCTAAACCTTTATATCTTTGTAAGCCAAGTTGTTCTCTTCCAATTCCCTTTTCCTCTAATTCTTTATAAGCAGTTTCTAAATCTTCATCGGTATAACAATATCTATCTTCCATTCCTTTTTTCGATAATTTATACAAAGGTGGTTGAGCTAAATATACATTTCCATTTTCAATTAATGGTCTCATATAACGGAAGAAGAATGTCAATAATAATGTTCTAATATGAGCTCCATCTACATCGGCATCTGCCATAATAATAACTTTTCCATATCTAATTTTCGTTACATCAAAATCGCTACCAATTCCAGCACCAACAGCTAAAATAACGGGATTTAATTTGTCATTTCCATAAATTTTATCGGCTCTTGCTTTTTCTACATTTAACATTTTTCCCCATAGCGGTAAAATCGCTTGAAATTTTCTATCTCTTCCTTGTTTTGCACTTCCTCCTGCTGAATCTCCCTCAACAATATATACTTCACACTCATCTGGATTTTTACTACTACAATCTGCTAATTTTCCTGGCAAAGTAGAGGTCTCTAATGAATTTTTCTTTCTTGCCAATTCCCTAGCCTTTCTTGCTGCTTCTCTTGCTCTAGAGGCACTGATACATTTTTCCAAAATAGATTTTGCTACATTTGGATTTTCTTCTAAAAAGCTTGATAACGATTCATTTACCATACTTTGAACCACACCAGTAACTTCGCTATTTCCTAGTTTTGTTTTTGTTTGTCCTTCAAATTGTGGCTCTTTTACTTTAACCGATACCACTGCTGTGATTCCTTCTCTAATATCTTCTCCTTGTAAATTGGAATCTTTTTCTTTTAAAATATTATGGCTTCTGGCATAATCATTAAAAACTTTTGTTAAAGACCTTTTAAATCCTTCTAAATGCGTTCCCCCTTCAATCGTATTTATGTTATTAACAAAAGTATAAATGTTCTCTGAATAGCTTGATGTATATTGTATGGCTATTTCTACTGGTACTTCTCCATCCTTTTCGATATAAATAGGAGTTTTATGTAACTTTTCTTTGCTTTTATTTAAATATTCCACAAAAGATTTTAAGCCACCTTCAAAACAAAACTCCGCTTTTTTAGGAACTTCTTCTCTTTGGTCTTCAATAGTAATTTTCAAACCTTTTGTTAAAAAGGCAATCTCTCGAAATCTTTTTTCTAATACCTCATATTCATAATTTGTTGTTTCAAATATCGTATCATCTGCCAAAAATCTAACTTTCGTTCCTGTTCCTTTGGCTTCTCCTATTTTTTCTAATTTTTGAGTGGTTTTTCCTTTTTCAAATTTCATTTGATACAAAGAACCATCTCTTCTAATGGTTACTTCTGTCCAGTTTGCTAAAGCATTTACAACAGAAGCACCAACGCCATGAAGACCTCCTGATACTTTATATCCGCTATCTCCACCAAATTTTCCTCCTGCATGTAATACCGTATATACCGTTTCTGCCGTTGATATTTTTGTTTTTGGATGGATTTCTACAGGAATTCCCCTTCCATTATCCTCTACACAAATAATATTATTGGGTTCAATCACCACATTAATTTCTGTACAATATCCTGCTAAAGCCTCATCTACTCCATTATCTACAATTTCATAAACCAAATGATGAAGACCTCTAACAGATGTGCTTCCTATATACATACCTGGTCTTTTTCTTACGGCTTCTAATCCTTCCAATACTTGAATTTGCTCCGCGCCATATTTATGTTCATATTTTTCCATTTGTTTCTTTCCTCCTTTAGGGATTTAGGGACGTTCCTTAAAATCCCTTTTTTAGGGATTAGGGGACACTCCTTTTCTCCTCTTTATTTTTTTACTTTTCCTTCTTCCACATTATATATTAAAATTTTTTTATTTTCAACCTTTATTTTTTCAGTACAAGTAATAATGACTTGTGTATTTTGTATTTTTTCTAAAAAACTTTTAATTCTTTTTTCATCTAACTCAGACATAAAGTCATCTAATAACAGAATGGGTGCTTCCTCTATTTCTTCTTTTACAATATTTAATTCTGATAATTTTAGAGAAAGAATTGCTGTTCTATGCTGACCTTGTGAACCATAAATATCAATTGGTTTTTTATTAATCGATATCATAAAATCATCTCTATGAATTCCTTTTGTCGTATACCCTTTTATAATATCTAATTTTCTTCTTTCTTTTAATTTTTTTAAATATTCTTCTTTTGTTTTACATTCTGATATATATTCTATTTCTATCTTTTCTTTATCATTGGTTATTTCTTGATGTATTTCTCCTATTTTTTCTCTTATTTTATTCATATATTCATTTCGATATTGATAAATAATGACTGCCTCTTCCATTAATTTTTCGTCCCAAATATCTAATAAACTTTCGTCTTTTTTTTCATCTTTTATTTGTTTTAAATAATTATTTCTTTGTTCTAGTGTTTTCAAATATAAATTTAAATGATACATATAATTTGGTTTTAATTGGCTAATCATAATATCTAAAAATCTTCTTCTATTTTGAGGTCCACCCTTTAAAATATTAATATCATCTGGTGTAAAAATAACAATATTAATATTTCCTAGTAATTCGCTTAATTTCTTTATTTTGATTCCATTTAAATAAATACTTTTTTTATTGGATAATTCTATTTTTATTTTTCCATCTCTATCTGATTTTTCATATTCTAACTCAATTTCTGCCTTTTCTTGTGTTACATTTATCATTTCTTTATCTCTTTTAGCCCTAAATGATTTTCCCATACTTCCTAAAAAGATAGCCTCTATCATATTTGTTTTTCCTTGTGCATTTTCACCATAAAATAAATTGATGTTTTTTTCTAATAAAATTTCTTCCTTTTTATAATTTCTAAAATGATTTATTTTGATTTTTTTTATCCACATATTCTTCTCCATTTGTGTATAATTTTTCTTCAAATTAATTTATTTTAATTTATATAAAATTATATAAAATTATTATAAGCGATTTTTACCACTTTTTCTTTTTTTATATTTTTTTTTCTATTTTTTTCTTTTTTTTACTATTTTTTCTATTTTATTTATAAAAAATTTTTTTTTATTTTTAATAGAGAAA
>CAOJZE010000016.1 GCA_948466095.1 uncultured Clostridium sp. | reverse complement strand
GTAAAATCAAAGTAGAAGCCATAGCACCAAATGGAGAAACAGCCTACTTAGAAATAGAGATAAGTAATGTACCAAGCCTAGCAACAGAAGGAGCAGTAACATTAAGCTATCGTGCCAATGGACAAGCAATAGGAGCAGATACATGGACAAAAGGACCAGTTACGGTAACAGTAAAAGTGAATGCAACTATCAATACAGAAGGCTATACCTTACAAACAGCTCAAAGCACAGGAGTAGAAAGAACAGGAGAAATAGACTGGCAAGAAACACCAAGTCAAATCTTTACCACAAAAGGAACCATCTATGCTAGACTAATCGATAAAACGAATGGTTCCAAAGGAAAAGAATACACAAAAGGAATCGATAAAATTGATGCCACGCCACCAACCATCAATATGGATGAAACGCAAGCAAGTGTAGTGGCAACAACTAACAGCATTACGATAACAGCTAGTGCAACTGATGGAGAAAGTGGAATTGCCAAATACAGCTTTAGTAGAGATAATGGAGTGAATTGGGAATGGAAACCGACAGAAGGAGTAGAAGAAGGACAAACAGAAAATAGTTACACCTTTAACAATTTACCAACCCAAACGTATAAGTTAAAAATAAAAGTAACAGACAATGTAGGGAATGAAGCCATATCAGAAACGATAACAAAAGATACAGAACCTGTACCAGCAGGAACAGCTAATATAGAATTTAGCTATAGTAATGCGAATTGGACAAATAGAAATGTAGAGATAGCCATAAGCAAGAAAGCAGGAAATAATGCTTATAAACTACAATATTCAAAAGATGGAGGAACATGGACAGACTACACAGGAAAAATCACCTTTGAGACCAATGGTAGAGTAGACGCCAGATTAACAGATAATAAGACAGCAGGACAAACAGGAAATATAGGAGCAATCGCAACAGGAAATGTATTAAAAATAGATAAAACACCACCAACAATCAGTACGACAACACCATTAACAGTAACAAGTGCAACAACCAATAGTATAGGATTAAAAATAAAAGTACAGGACAAAAAAGCAACAAATGCACCTGGGACAGATACTATATCTGGATTAAGCAAAATAAAATGGTTTTATAAGAAATCAACAGATAGTAATTACACAAGTACAGAAGATATATATCAAGCGATGAATGGAGCAACAGCAGGAGCCACAACAGAACAAGAGAAAACAAAACCATTATCAAACTTAACAAGCGGTACAACCTATAATATTTATGCAGAAATATATGATGTAGCAGGAAACATGACGAGAGCACCAGCAACAGGAACAGTAAACCAAAAAACAAAAAATACTTATACAGTCAATTATGATGCTTGGGGAGGAGTAGGAGCACCACCAAGTCAAATAAAAATAGAAGGAGAGGATTTAACCTTAAGGACTCAAAAACCGACTCGAGTAGGTTATGCTTTTGTGCAATGGAAGGATGGTCCAATTAGTTATGCTAATAGCTATCATCCAGGTTCTTTATATACAAAAGATAGCAATATGACTTTATATGCTCAATGGGAACAGGGAACCATTTATTTTAGTGCGGGTGATTCTGCTACCGTTACCTCTCCTCAAACTGAAGGAAATTCCATAAATAGTTGGAAATCTGAAATTACTGTTTCAGAGGAATGTGATATTTCTTATACAGTGACAAATCCTACTGGTACTTCTTGGTGTGCATTCTATGTTTTTGTTGATGATAAGAAAGTTGCTACTCGTGTTATTACTGGCACATATAAGGTAACTGTTCCAGCTAATTCTAATGTGAGATTTGAAATTCACTCAACTGGTAATTCTACCACACAGGATAGAACTTTGACTGGTAAAATAGATTCTATTGTCGGTAAACAAACAGGAACTACGTATACGAAGAAGGTTTCTCCTATTATAACAAGCGAGGGTGCTATTCTTCATTTACAATCGCCTTCAGAAACAGTGTATAAATCTAAGACAGTTATTTCAAGATTTATTGTTCCAGAAGATTGTAATGTTCGATTTAGTGCTAAAGGTTCGCACACGGTTGGTGGAAATCGACAGACATACCTTAACGTTGATGGAGTGGATGTAGCAAACATAACAGGCTCTTTAACAAAAGATTATCGAACCTGCCATATTATGAAAAATTCAAGAGTATCGCTTCGTGTCGATGTTGGAGGTGATGCTAATAAGACTGCTGAGCAATATGGAGAAATCGAAAGCATAACTGGATTGTGGTCAGGTGTGTCTTATTCTTTTGAGTAATTATAAAGAATTATTAAACGTTAGCAACGAAATAATTTAAGTTCAAAAAATATTAAGGACAGAGGAAAAAACAATTATCATTTTTTCTTCTGTCCTTGAAATCATTTTTTAAAATTATAATACTGACAAAAAATATTTAATTTAGAAAAAAATAAGAAGAATTGAAAAAAATGTTGAACAAAAGAAAAAAATATTATATAATGTAATCGTTGAGTTTAAGGAGAAGAAATTGGAAAGCTAATAAAGCTATTATTTTCAATTATTTTACGCCTAGAAAGGAAGGAAGACAATGGAAAAAAGTTTTAGTGAAAGCTATAAACAAGCTGGTGTAGACGTAACAGCAGGATATCAATCAGTAGAACTGATGAAAGAAGCAGTAAAAAGCACATACAATGAGGGAGTTGTATCAGATTTAGGGGGATTTGGAGGTCTCTATGCTTTAAATACAGAAAAAATAAAAGAACCAATTTTAGTTTCAGGTACAGATGGAGTAGGTACCAAATTAAAGTTGGCTTTTTTGATGAATCAACATGATACCATTGGACAAGATTGTGTGGCTATGTGTGTAAATGATATTGTATGTTGTGGAGCAAAACCATTATTTTTCTTAGATTATATGGCATTAGGAAAAAATGTACCAGAAGTAGTAGCAACGATTGTAAAAGGAGTAGCAGATGGCTGTAAAATGGCTGGATGTAGTTTGGTTGGAGGAGAAACAGCAGAAATGCCAGGATTTTATCAACCAGGAGAATATGATTTAGCTGGATTTTCAGTAGGGGTTGTTGAAAAGGAGAAAATGATAGATAGTCAAACCATAGAAATAGGTGACCAAGTAATTGGAATTTCCTCTTCTGGCGTTCATTCAAATGGATTTTCTTTGGTTAGAAAAGTTTTCGATATTAACGAAGAGAATATTAAGGAATATCAAGAGGAATTAGGAATGTCTTTAGGAGAAGCATTGCTAACACCGACTAAAATTTATGTGAAACCTATTTTGGAATTGTTGAGTAAGGTACAAGTAAAGGGGATTTCTCACATTACAGGAGGAGGCTTTTATGAAAATATGCCTAGAATGTTAAGAGAAGGCGTTTCTTTACAAATTCAAAAAGATTCTTATCCTGTTTTGCCAATTTTTAAATTAATTCAAAAAGTAGGAAAGATACCAGAAAGAGATATGTACAATACCTTTAATATGGGGATTGGAATGGCAGTGATTGTAAAAAAAGAGGAGACACAAAAAGCAATTGAAATATTAGAACAACAAGGGGAAAAAGCGTATGTTATCGGGGAGGTAATAGAAGGAAATAAAGAAATAAATATAAATCTATAATTAAATATGTATTTGACAATTTTACATAAAAAATGGTATAATGGAGGTAGTAGTTGTAGTAAAAAAAACGGCATGTTAATGCCGATGACTAAAGGAGGATACAAGATGAGAACTACAAGCATGATGATACCGTACTATACAGTAGTTTGTGTTGAAGGGGAGGAGGATTTAATTTTCCTCAATGCAGACTACACGGACGAGCAATTAGCTCAGAGATTAAGTCGGTTTGGCTCAAAAAGCTGGATTGACGAAATCTTGTCTAAGGGAATTCGTCTGGGACAGGACGAGATTCGGTTGATTACATTTGACCGAGAAGGCAAAATAGTAACCCAGACAAATGAGCAAATGTGGTTCCATTGTCGGAAAGGGGATAGAGTGAACATCTATCATAATGGATGTTGTGAAAAAGTCCTAAGCCCGTGCCAGCAGAGACGGAAGGAACTGCTGGAAGATATTTTGGAGCCTATAATGGAAATGAGATACAGAGTAAATTCTTTCTTTGATATTTTATCAGATAAGGTAGAAAAAATTTTACCTCTGTGATTCTCTATCCGAAGCAAACGAGCAGACTTTATGCGACATTTTGTCAAATTTTGTCTGCTCTTTGCAATTGATAAAATAACATAAATATAATATAAATTAATTACGAGGAAAGAAAATGCTAAAAACAATATACCTAAAAAAGAAAAAAGGATTTGATATAGAAGCAAAAGACTTACTAGCAGACATCCAAGAAAACTTAGCAATTCAAACCTTAAAAAATATCATCATTTTAAATCGTTATGATGTAGAAGACATTACAGAAGAAATATTAGAACAAGCCAAAAATACAGTTTTTTCAGAACCACAAGTAGATGAATGTTATGTAGAAGAATATCCATTTAAGAAAGAAGATTCTATTTTTGGAATTGAATTCTTACCAGGTCAATTTGACCAAAGAGCCAACGCCTTAGAAGAATGTTTACAAATTTTAGCAAATGGAAACAGACCAACTGCAAAATCAGCCAAAATTTATATCTTAGAAGGAAATATTCAAGATAAAGAAATTGAAAAAATAAAAAAATATATGATTAATCAAGTCGATTCCAGAGAATGTTCGTTAGAAAAACCAGAAAACCTAAAACAGCAAATGCAAGTACCAGAAGATGTAGCTATTGTAAAAGGTTTTATTGACATGACAAAAGAAGATTCCGAGAAATTTTATCAAAAATACGGATTTGCAATGGACTTTGCTGACTTACAATTCTGTCAAAATTATTTTAAAGAGGTAGAAAAAAGAGACCCAACCATGACAGAAATGAAAATGATAGATACTTATTGGTCAGACCATTGTAGACATACCACTTTCTTAACAAAATTAGAAATACTAGAAATCAAATGGGATTTATTACAAAAAGTTTATGAAGATTACTTACAAGCAAGAGATATGGTTTATGAAAATAGAAAAGCAAAAGATATTTGCTTAATGGACATCGCAACCATTGCTGCTAAAGAATTGAAAAAAGCAGGATACATGAAAGAATTAGACGAATCAGAAGAAATCAATGCTTGTAGTATCAAAGCCGATATTATAGTAGATGGGAAACCAGAAGAATATTTAATTATGTTCAAAAACGAAACCCATAACCATCCAACTGAAATCGAACCATTTGGTGGAGCAGCTACTTGTTTAGGAGGAGCAATTCGTGACCCACTATCTGGAAGAGTTTATGTGTATCAAGCCATGCGTGTGACAGGCTGTGGAGACCCAAGAAAAACGGTAGAAGAAACAATGCCAAATAAATTACCACAAAGAAAATTAACCAATGAAGCAGCAAGAGGATATAGTTCTTATGGCAATCAAATTGGACTAGCCACTGGTCAAGTAGCAGAGATTTATCACGAGGGTTATGTCGCAAAACGTATGGAGATTGGAGCTTTGGTAGGAGCAGCACCAAAAGAAAACGTAGTTCGTACCAGACCAGTGCCAGGCGATATTGTCATTTTATTAGGAGGAAAAACAGGTAGAGATGGTTGTGGAGGAGCAACTGGTTCTTCCAAAGCCCATACAAGTGAATCCTTAACAACATGTGGAGCAGAAGTGCAAAAAGGAAATGCTCCAGAAGAAAGAAAAGTACAAAGATTATTTAGAGACCCAGAAGTAACAAAAATTATCAAAAGATGTAATGACTTTGGAGCAGGTGGTGTATCTGTTGCCATTGGCGAATTAGCAGATGGATTAGTCATCAATTTAGATAAAGTTCCTAAAAAATATGAAGGATTAGATGGAACTGAGTTAGCCATTTCTGAGTCACAAGAAAGAATGGCGGTTGTAGTAGCCAAAGAAGATGCTGACAAATTGGTAGCTTTTGCAGAAAAAGAGAACTTAGAAGCAACCATTGTGGCAGAAGTAGTAGAAGAACCAAGAGTGAAAATGTATTGGAGAGGAAATTTAATTGTAGATATTGCAAGAGAATTCTTGGATACCAATGGAGATGTGAAAAATGCAAAAGTACAAGTAAGCAAACCAGAGGAAGCAAAATCCTATTTCAAACCAGAGAAAGTAGAAGATATCAAAACAAAATGGGAACAAACCATACAAGACTTAAATTGTTGTTCACAAAAGGGATTAGTAGAGCGTTTTGATAGTAGCATTGGAGCCAATACCGTTATCATGCCATTTGGTGGAAAATATCAATTAACCCCAACACAAGGTATGGTAGCAAGAATCCCAACCCTAAAAGGTTATACCGATAGTGGAACGATTATGACATATGGCTATAATCCGTATTTGGCTAGTTGGAGTCCTTTCCACGGAGCGGTTTATGCGATTATTGAATCCGTTTCCAAATATGTAGCACTAGGTGGAGATTATAAAAAAGCATATCTAACATTACAAGAGTACTTTGAAAAATTAAGAAATGACCCAAGTAGATGGGGCAAACCATTTGCCGCCATACTTCGGTGCTTACCTAGTACAAAAAGAATTGAAAATAGCAGCCATTGGAGGAAAAGACAGTATGTCTGGTTCGTATAATGAATTAGATGTGCCACCAACATTAGTGTCTTTCTGTGTTGGAGAAACCGATACGACAAAAGTAGTTTCCAATGAGTTTAAACAAACCAATTCAAAGGTAGTATTCTTACCAACTAAAATGGGACAAGAAGACATTTTGGATTTTGAAGATTTGAAGGAAAATTATGAAATCATTCATTCTTTCATCGAAGAAGGAAAAGTATTATCTGTTAGCACGGTTACGCATGGAGGAATCGCAGACGTGATTACCAAAAGTGCTATGGGAAATAAAATTGGATTCCAGTTTGCAAACAATGTGCCAGACCTATTTTATCCTTATTATGGTTCTTTTGTCATTGAGTTAAAAGAAGGAGTAACCATAGAAAAGGCACAAATGATAGGAACAACGACGGTGGAAGAAAAAATTGTAGTGAATGATACTGTGTCATTTGAATTGGATCATTTAATTGAAATGTGGGAAAAACCATTGGAAAAAGTTTTCCCAACTAGAGTAAAAACAGATAATAAAATAGCCAAAAATATCATAAGTGATAAAACTTGCGGTATGACTCGCAAAATGCCAATTGCTAAACCTCGTGTATTGATACCAGTATTTCCAGGTACTAACTGTGAGTATGATGTGGCAAAGGCTTTTGAAGATGCGGGAGCCATTGCCAATATGGTTGTGTTTAAAAACTTAAAGCCACAAAATATTCAAGAATCCATTGATTTATTGGCAAAAGAGATTGAAAATTCACAAATTATTATGATACCAGGTGGATTTAGTAGTGGCGATGAACCAGATGGTTCTGGTAAATTCATTGGAGCGGTATTTAGAAATCCAAAGTTGAAAGATTTAATTCATCAACATTTGTATGAACAAGATGGCTTAATGTTAGGAATTTGTAACGGATTCCAAGCTTTGGTGAAATTAGGTTTATTACCTTATGGAGAAATTAGAGAGTTAGATGAAACAGCACCAACATTGACTTTCAATACGATTGGTAGACATATGTCAAGAATGGTTCAAACAAAAGTAGTTTCTAAACTATCACCATGGTTTAGCGGAGTAGAGCTAGGCGAAGAGTTTACGATTCCAATTTCTCATGGAGAGGGTAGATTTATTGTTTCGGAAGAATTAGAGAGACAATTGATTGCGAATGGTCAAATTGCAACTCAATATGTGGATTTACAGGGAAATGCAACCTATGATATTAACTATAACCCAAATGGTTCGATTGATGCGATTGAGGGAATTACTAGCCCAGATGGTAGAATTTTGGGTAAGATGGGGCATTCTGAGAGATGCTATCGCGAGATTGAGAAAAATGTGCCTGGTAGAAAGGACCAGAAGATTTTTGAGTCTGGTGTGAATTATTATAGATAAAGAATTTCTAATTCAATTACTTTCAATTCGCTTTTCCAAGAAAAGATTCATAGATTTAATGTTTTACAGAAAAAGTCAAATTTGGAAGAGAAAGAAAAACAAGAAATAAACCACCTTGCGAATGAGTTTTTAGCAATAACGAAACAAGCATATGACGACATTTCTATTAATTATTCTTGTGCTGATAGAACCAATGTGATGGATAGCATAATAGAGGTATATAATACTTTATTTGAAATGGCAGAAGAAGTAATGAACAGACCAATCCAGGAAATGACAGTATTAGATGTGGGAGCTGGAACTGGAAAAGATATAAAATACATGTACGACAGAGGGATAAAAAAGGTAATAGGCTTAGATAATTCTGATGGGATGATAAAAGTTATAAAAGAACTAGAAAAAAGAAAAGAAATTCCAGAAAACAGTTTTGTGAAAGGTGATATGCTAAAGCTTCCCTTTCCTAATTGTACATTTGATATTGTTAGACAAAATGCTTCTTTATTACATATTCCTATTACTACAAAGGGGGAAATGTTGGATAAAGCAATGCAAGAGAATAATCGAGTTCTAAAACAAAATGGAATTTTATTTATCAGTGTAAAAAAAGGTAAGGGCATACAGTTTATTGATACAAAAGAAGGTTTTGCTAGAAGGATTTTCCAGATGCATACAGTAGAAAGTATTACAAAGGTGATGGAGGAAAATGATTTCGAAATATTAAAGATGATAGAGATAAAGGAAGAAAGACAAGGAACGAATATTGATTGGATTAATTTAATAGCCAAAAAAGTTTAAAAAGTAATTATAATTACTAACAAGAAAGGAATGAAAAAAATGGAAAACAACAAATACGTTACACCACTATCTGGAAGATATGCCAGTCAAGAAATGAATCAGTTATGGTCAAATGACAGTAAATACTCAACATGGAGAAAACTATGGGTAGCCTTAGCTGAAACAGAAAAAGAACTAGGAATTGACATCACAGAAGAACAAATCAAAGAAATGAAAGAAAATGTAAACAACATTGATTACGATATCGTAAGCCAAAGAGAAAAAGAATGTAGACATGATGTGATGGCACATGTATATGAATTTGGATTAAAATGTCCAAGTGCTAAACCAATCATTCACTTAGGAGCAACTTCATGCTATGTAACCGACAATACAGATGTTGTGTTAATGTCACAAGCCTTACAATTAATCAAACAAAAATTAATTTTGGTCATTCATAATTTAAAGAAATTCGCTTTAGAAAATAAAGAGATAACTTGCTTAGGCTATACCCATTTTCAACCAGCACAATTAACAACAGTAGGAAAAAGAGCGACTTTGTGGTTACAAGATTTACTAGAAGATTTAGAAGAGCTAGAATTTGTACAAAGTCATATGAAATTGTTAGGATGTAAAGGAACAACAGGAACCCAAGAAAGTTTTATGAAATTGTTCAAAGAGGAAGAAAAGGTAAAACAAATTGATGGTAAAATAGCAGAAAAAATGGGATTTGAAAAAGTATATTCTGTGTCAGGACAAACCTATACGAGAAAATTAGATAGCCGAGTACTAAGTGTTTTATCACAAATTGCACAAAGCTGTTCTAAGTTTGCCAATGATATGAGATTATTACAACACGAAAAAGAACTAGAAGAACCATTTGAAAAAGGACAAATTGGTTCATCAGCAATGGCTTATAAAAGAAATCCAATGAGAAGTGAAAGAATCAATTCTTTAGCAAGACATGTCATGACTTTAACCATAGACCCAACCATTACAGCAGCAACTCAATGGTTAGAAAGAACACTAGATGATTCAGCAAATAAAAGAATTTGTGTACCAGAGAGCTTTTTGGCAGTGGATAGCATCTTAATTTTATATGCCAATATATCTAAGAATATAGTTGTTTATCCAAATGTCATTAAAACCAATATGATGCAAGAATTACCATTCATGGCAACGGAAGAAATTTTAATGAATGCTGTATTAAAAGGTGGAGACAGACAAGAATTACATGAAAAAATAAGAGTGTATTCGATGGAGGCAGGAAAACAAGTCAAAGAATTAGGAAAACCAAATGATTTAGTAGAAAGAATTGCAACTGACGACACATTTGGTTTAACAAAGGAAGAAATTATGCAAGCATTAAATCCAGACCACTTATGTGGTAGAGCACCAAAACAAGTGGAAGATTTTATAGAAGAGAGAGTTAATCCCGTTTTAGAGAAATATAGCGATTTGGTACAAGATATTTCGGTTGAGGTAAATGTGTAAAGAGGGATTGGAGGGACGTTCTTTAAAATCCCTGTTTTATAAATGTTTGCGTTATGGTTTTAACCATTACGAACCATTATATTCAACAAAGTTGATGGGATTAGGGGACAGTCCTTCAAAGTTATTGAGTTATAGGAGATAAATTATATATGATTAAAAATATAATTTTTGATTTATCCGAAGTTATTATATCTGGCTATCATGGAATAGAACACCTAATAGAACAAAAATATAATATTCCAGCCCAAGAGTTCAAGAATCGAAAGAGAGAAACTGTTACTATATTCTTTCAATTAATGAGAGGAAATTTGACAGAGGAAGAGTACTGGAAAAAGTTTTTAGAAGGAACAAATTGGGAGGTTACAGTAGAAAATTTGAAAAGTACAATCCGAGAATACATGAATCAGCCGATAGAAGGAACGATGGAAATTTGAAATGTGATGAACAAACTTTTAAACAAATGTTAAAACAAAATCAAATAATGGCAAATGAAACAGTATTTATAGATGACTTGGATGTAAATATAAATAGAGCAGAGGAAACTGGAATTCATGGGATTTTGTTTCAAAATGCGAATCAGTTAAAAGAAGAGTTAGAACAAAAATATCATATACAAATAAATTAAGTGGAGATAAAGGAATGTCCCCCAATCCCATCAACTTTGTTGAATATAATGGTTCGTAATGGTTAAAACCATAACGCAAACATTTATAAAACAGGGATTTTAAGGAACGTCCCTTAAATCGCGATTGAAAGGAGAAAAGAATGAAAAAGTGTTTATTACTAGGTAATGGAGGGCGTGAAGCGGTACTAGCAGAACAAATTGCAAAAGGTTTTATTTTATATGCTATTTTACCATATGCGAATCCATCTGTTGTGGAACAAGTGGAAAATTCAAAGGGAAAATATATAATTGGAGACCCATTTGATAAAGAGCTTGTGAAAAAATTTGTAAAAGAGGAAGCAATTGAGGCATGTGTTGTCAGTCAAGATAATTTACTACAAGAAGGTCTAATTGATTTGGCAAGGGAGCTTGGGTTAAAGACTTTTGGACCAACGTCACAAGGGGCAAAAGTAGAATGGAGCAAAACCTATGCTTTAGAAATTGTTGAAAAATTGGCACCAGACATGATTATTAAAAATCAAAGTGTTACTACTTTAGCACAATTAGATGAGGTAATGAAAAATTATGAAGATGATAGCTTTGTTGTGAAACCAGAGGGGTTAACAGGAGGAAAAGGAGTTAAAGTAGGTGGTATTCATTTCAAAGGAAAACAAGAAGGTTATGAATATGCTAAATCTTGTTTAGAATCAGATGGTAGTGTGATTGTACAAGATAAAGTAGAGGGTAGAGAATTTACGGTCATGGCATTGACAGACGGAAAAAATATTGTAGTAACACCAACTACTTTTGATTATCCATATCGATTTGATGAAGATAAAGGACCTGGAACAGGTGGTATGGGATGCTTGAGTTTTGAAAATGGATTATTACCATTTTTAGAGCAAAAAGATGTAGACAAATGTGCGAAATTAATTCAAGATACCATTCAGTATGTGAATAAAGATAGCTTAGAATTTACAGGGGTTATCTATGGAGGATTCTTTAAATGCAAACAAGGAATCAAGTTTATTGAATTTAATGCTAGGTTTGGTGACCCAGAAGCGATTAATGTACTAAATTCATTAGAGACACCATTTAGTGAAGTGATGAAAAACATATGGGAACAAAAATTGTCTCCTGAAAATTGTAAGTTTAAAAATAATTATACTTTCACCGTTTATGTCGTAAGCCCAGATTATGCCATAAAAAAAGCAGAATCTTGTGATTTTACCGTAAATACAAAAGCGATTTTAGAAAAAGGTGCTAAAATTTATTTTGCCAGCACGAAACCATTGGAAGGAAATCGTTATCAATCAGTAGGAACTTCGAGACTGTTTGCTGTTCATACAAGTGGAAATACATTAGAAGAGGCAAGACAAAAGGCATATGCTGCGATGGAAAATAATATTGATACAAACTTAGATTATCGAAAAGATATTGGAGAGATTTATGAGCATTAGGGACATGGGGACGTAGATAATGTCCCACCTAGCAATAATCCAATTTATATGCTTATCGATGAGGGACATTATCTACGTCCCCATGTCCCCATCTACAAAGCGATTCAGTACTTGAATGAGTTGGATTTTCTCAGCAGCTTGTACTTTTTGTGATAATGTTTCAGCTGTGTCGCTAGGAAGAATTTCAACTTGTGTTTGGCTGATGATATTACCCTTATCATACTCTTGATTAACAAAATGAATGGTAGCACCACTATATTTTTCATGAGCTGCTATGACAGCTTCGTGGACATGCATACCATGCATACCTTTTCCACCGTATTTTGGTAGTAAAGAAGGATGGGTGTTGATAATGGTATACTTTTCAAGTAAGTTAGGACCAATCATTTTTAAATAGCCAGCTAGTATAATTAGGTCAATGGAGTACTTATAAAGTATATGGGATAATTCTAAATCTCTTTGAGCAAAATTTTTATTTTGAATGATATACGTTTCTATATGATTTGCTTTAGCTCTTTCTAGAGCATAAGCGTTAGCGTTATCAGAAACAACTAAATCAATTTGAGCTTCTAATTCATGGTTGTTGATACTATCGATGATAGCTTGTAAGGTAGAACCATTTCCAGAAGCGAAAACAACTAAATGATACATAAAATTACCTCCTATTTCTATAAAAGTAGTTTAACATGAATAGGAAGTAAAGTCAATGAGACAAAGGGGACAGGTTTCATTTGTCTCATATATTAAGTAGATATATGTCGAAAAATGTTTTATTGTAAGGAATAGTCCAAGTAGTAAAAATAACAAAAGACGACAAAAAGCAACTAAAAAAGTGAGACAAATGAAACCTGTCCCACTTGTCTCAAAGGAAGGATGAAGGAAATGTTTAATAAAATAAAAGAAGAATGTGGCGTGTATGGAATTTATTCAAAAGCACCAAAAGAAGAGTTAATTGGACAAGTTTGTGTTGGGTTATCTGCCTTGCAACATAGAGGAGAAGAAAGCTGTGGAGTTGCTATTAATGAAGATGGCATTCTTCATTTTCATAAAGATGTAGGGTTAGTTTCAGAGGTTTTTACAAAGGAAGTACAAAATAGCATGCCAGAAGGAAAAATGGCAATTGGTCATGTGCGCTATTCTACTACAGGCGTGAGTAAAAAAGAGAATGCACAACCAATGGTAGTAAGACACAAAAAAGGTAATCTAGCTGTTGTTCACAATGGAAATTTAACCAATGCAGTGGAAATAAAAAAAGAATTAGAAGAACAAGGTGCTATCTTTACAACAACAAGTGATACAGAGATTATTTGTCATGTTATTGTAAGGGAAAGATTGAAAACAGGTTCCATTGAAGATGCTGTAAAAAATACGATGAAAATTATCAAAGGAGCCTATTCACTTTTAATCTTGTCACCTCAAAAAATGATAGCAGTAAGAGACCCACAAGGTTTTAGACCTCTTTGTATGGGACATCGCGGAGAGGATATTGTTTTTGCCTCAGAAAGTTGTGCTTTAGATGTTACAGGTGCTACTTTTGACCGTGATATTGAACCTGGCGAAGTGGTAACGATTACGAATAATGAGATAGTAAGTGATAAATTTATGCCAAATGAGAAAAAGGGATTGTGTATTTTTGAGTATATTTATTTTGCTAGACCAGATTCTACGATTGATGGTATTAATGTACATATTATCCGCGAGCAGGTAGGAAGATGTTTAGCGAAACAAGCTCCTGTGGATGCCGATATTGTGGCAGGAGTTCCCGATTCTGGAAATGATGCTGCTTTAGGTTATTCGAAAGAGTCGAAAATTCCTTATGATATTGTATTTGTCAAAAATAAATATATCGGAAGAACTTTTATCCAAAATTCACAAAATAAAAGAAAAAAATTGATAAGTTTAAAGTTGAATCCTCTTCATCATACCGTAAAAGGGAAAAAGATAGTTTTGGTAGATGATTCGATTGTAAGAGGAAATACGCTTACTAAAATTATAAAAACTTTAAAGGATGCAGGTGCCAAAGAGGTACATATTCGAATTGCTTCACCAGCTTTTGTGGATGTTTGCTATTTTGGAACGGATATCGATAAGAAGGAAAATCTGATTGCTAATAATAGAACCGTCGAGGAGATTAGGCAAATGATTGGTGCGGATTCGCTAGAATATATGAATTTGGATAGCTTAAAGGAGATAGCAAAGGATTGTAAAGTAAAGGGATTTTGCGATGGATGCTTTACTGGTAAGTATCCAATTGAAGTTCCTAAAAATATTGATAAGGATAAGTTTGAAAAATTACAGTTTTAAAATAGAATTCCCCTAACCATATTAGATGAAATGGTTAGGGGGATTTATATCCTATTAAAAATTTTTTCCAGTAAGTATTTGATAAGCTTCTTTATATTTATTAACCGTTACATCAATCACATCATCTGGAATTGGTGTACCAGATTCTGGGTCATAACCAGTAGACTTAATCCAGTCACGGATATATTGTTTATCAAAACTTTTTTGTCCTCTACCAACTTGATAATCAGAAGCTGGCCAAAATCTACTAGAATCTGGCGTTAGTACTTCGTCTCCGATGACTAAAGCACCATTTTCGTCAAGACCAAATTCAAATTTTGTGTCAGCAATGATAACACCTTTTGTTAACGCATATTCAGCACATTTTGAATAAATTTCAATTGTTTTGGCACGTAGATTTTCTGCTAAATCTTTCCCGATTAACTCGCAAACTTCTTCAAAAGAAATATTTTCGTCATGTCCTTCTGCCGCTTTTGTGGTTGGTGTGAAGATTGGTTCTGGTAATTTTTCTGATTCTTGCAATCCTTCTGGTAAAGTAATACCACAAACCGTACCATCTTGTTGATAACTTTTCCATCCAGAACCTGTAATGTAACCTCTAACGATACATTCAACAGGTACCATTTTTAATTTTTTGACTAACATACTTCTTCCTTCAAATTCCTCTGTTTGAAATTCTTTAGGAAAATCTTTTATATCGGTAGATATGACATGATTAGGAATGATGTCTTTGATATAATTAAACCAAAATTCAGAGATTTGATTTAGAATTTTTCCTTTGTTGGGAACGAGACTTGGTAAAATATAGTCAAAAGCAGAGATTCTATCCGATACAACTAGCAAAAGTTTATCTTCATCTATTTCGTATATTTCACGAACTTTTCCACTACTAATTTTTTTCATTTTAAAACCACCTTTTATATTATTTTTTTATTAACTAATATGATAAGTTTGTTATTATTTTTATTTGTAACAATTCGGGGGGACCAATGAGCTACAGTCTGTTAATACAGACTGTGCGATATTGGGAGTTACAAAGAAAAATAATAACAAACTTAATTTAATTTAAATTGGACAAATAAGCTTCATAGCCTAATTGTTGTAATTTTTCATCTTTGGCAGATACGGCATCTTTTAAAGAATTTTTAAAATCAGCTAATTTATTTTTTATCTCTTCATTTCCAACGGCTAAAATAGAAGTTGCTAGGATACCGGCATTTTTAGCACCATTGATAGCAACAGTTGCAACTGGAATACCAGAAGGCATTTGAACGATGGAATATAAAGAATCCACACCACCTAAAGTTTTTGTATGAATTGGAATTCCAATGACTGGAACGGTTGGCAACATGGCAGCAAATACACCTGGAAGGTGAGCAGCACCTCCTGCACCAGCAATGATTACTTTGACACCATTTTCTTTTAATTCTTCTGCATATTTGGTTGCTTTTTCTGGTGTACGATGAACAGAAAGGATTTTCATTTCATAAGAAATTCCCATTTGTTCTAAAAATTTAGCACAATCTTTCATGATTGGTAAATCAGAGTCACTTCCCATGATGATAGATACGTCAATATTTTTCATGATTTTCAGCTCCTTATTTTATAAATTTATTTGTCTTAAATGATTGATAAATGTATTCTAATATAGAAAAAGAAAAAAATCAATCATTTTATGGAATTTTATTCTTGAAATGTTATTGTAGTGTCTTAAAAAATATGCTATGATGAGCATATAAAAATGGAATAGAGGTTATGTCAAAGTTAAGAAAAGATTTTATAAAAAGTTGATTGGGCAAAGATACGAAATAATAAAAATGATATATAACAAAATATAAATAAAATTAAGAATAAGACTACATATAAAATGTTAAGCTATATGCAGAGTAGATGTGATAGAAAGAATAGGTACAGCTATTTTTTTTGGAATAACTATTAGTTATGCCAAAGGTACAAAAATGTATTTGTAGAGGATAAAGATATATAATATAATAAAAATATAAAAATTGCATAAGTGGTTTATAAAAGGAGGAATTGTATATGCGGGAATATTTTGGAGAAACAATAGACTATGTTAAAGACGAAATGCATAAGGTTGTTCCGTGGAAAAGTGTCTTCTCTTTTGAGTTATACAATAATACGGAATACACATTAAGAGTCAAAATCGGTAGTTTTAACAATTTTACAACAGTAAAATCCCAGGGAATCATTCAGATTCAGATTAATATACGTGGATACATTTTTGTGTCTGCAGAGGAAGAAGAGAATTTGGAATGCGATTTTAGAATGGGATGCGGGACTATGCTGGAAAGAAAATTAGAAAAACATGTGAAAGGAGAAATTTATATTGCACCAGTTTTTAGAAATGGTGTAGTAACAATAGTAGAATGTAATGACTGTGGACCTAATTTGGGGGTAAAACCTGAATGTAAGATTGATCCATTGAAAAATCCAGGCAAAGTTGTTAAGGTGTATAATTTTACGCCTTATGACATTACAGTGTCTCATGAAAACACAATACTCCAAAAGTTAAGGGGCAAAAAAGAAAATGAAAGATGCACCTCAGAATTTTTAGGAGTTCCAGTGAATGGCATTTTGTATGTTGACACTCTATTTGAGGAGATAGTATGGACGGATGAATATAAGTGTCCAAAAGGTACCATACTTCGAGTCAATGGGTGTTGCATAGAAATTAGTAAGAAGCAATACATTGGAAATGGTACTGTTATAGGACCAGCTCCTGATGAACCATATATCCGACATTTATACGTGAGTTTTCGGAAAGATATGGGAATTAAAATTTGGTGTAATACCATTGATTTCAGATTTGACTAACTTGAAATGACCACGAAACGATAGGGCGATTTTCGTCCTATTGTTTTGTCTAACAACTCTATGTACCAAAAAACAAGAGTCTATAAAATAAAAGTACATAAGTTATAGGAAGAAAAATAACTAAAGGTTTTATAAGCCAATAGTTATTTTTTTTCATATCTTTTCATTCTCTAAAATATATATTAAATATAAAAAATGTGCCGTGAAAGGACTGATTTATCATGACAAAAAAGATAAAAGAAAAGAAAACCATTCATTATGGGTTTATTCTTATATTAATAACAGCAATATTTTCATTCAGTGTAATTGCTATGAACACAGAAGAAAATGCAATAGAGACCAATGCAAATGCCATAAGTAATCAAAAAATAGGTTGGGGTATCAAAAGAAATGATAATCATGAACAGCCAGATGTAGGAAATAACAATAAAAAAGTTTTAGAAGAAAACAAAGGAATCTGTTTAGGAAATAAAGAAAAGAAAAGTATTTATCTAACCTTTGATGAGGGCTATGAAGCGGGTTACACACCACAGCTATTATCTACCTTAAAAGAAAATCAAGTAAAAGCTACTTTTTTCATAACAGCACATTTTGTTAATACACAACCGGATTTAGTGCAGCAAATGATAGATGAGGGACATATCATAGGAAACCATACAGTCAATCATAAAAGTATGCCAGAATTAACAGAAGAGAAAATTAAAACAGAAGTCATGGATTTACACCAAGTAATCAACGAAAAATTCAATTATGAAATGAAATACATTAGGCCACCAAAAGGAGAATTTAGTGAAAATACCTTACAAGTAACGAATCGACTAGGCTATACAACCGTTATGTGGTCATTTGCCTACGAAGATTGGAATGAAGACAAACAACCAGACGAAACATCTGCTAAAAAGAAAATATTAGATAATCTACACAATGGAGAAATTATGTTGTTACATGGCAATTCAAAAACGAATACAAACATTTTAGATGCAGTCATAAAAGAAGGCAAAAATATGGGATATGAATTTAAGTCACTCGATGAATTTGAAAAATAGGGACAATGGGGACGTTTCCTTTTGCTCTTTTTGGAGCAATTAGGGATATATTAGATTTTAATTTATGAAAATATTTCAAAATTGAGTAAGTAATAAAAATTATTTCCAATTACCCTAAAAGGAGCAAAAGGAAACGTCCCCAATTGTTCAAGGAAAGGAAAGCTATGAAAAAGAGAAATTACGATAAAATCAACAAAATGTTGGAGATGCCACAAGAGGTTTATTCCGATATTCCTAAGATTACAATGATAGGATTTGATGAGATGATAATTGAGAATTTTAAAGGAATTCTGGAGTATGAGGAGTATTTTGTGAGAATT
>CAOJZE010000015.1 GCA_948466095.1 uncultured Clostridium sp. | reverse complement strand
TACATCTTGATTCGTTAAATTTGTCGTGCTATAGGTTATGGTTGCTGTTGGTAGGTCTTTGTCAATCCAGGTAACGTTTGCTGTTGCGGTTCCTGTATTTCCTGCCGCATCTTGAAATTCAAATGTATATTCTCCATTTGCTGTAAAGGTATGAGTATTTCCACCTTTTACGGTAACATTTTCTTCATCAAAGGTTATGGTTGCTGTTACATCTTGATTAGATAGGTTTGTTGAACTATAGGTTATGGTTGCAATAGGTGCTTTTTTATCAATCCAGTCAACCGTTGCTGTTGTTTTTCCTACATTTCCAAATGGTCCTTTAAATCTAAATTCGTGTGTTCCATTTTCTGTAAATACATGGGTATTTCCATTTTCGATGATTTGACCATTTTCATCTATTATTTTAGTTCCCTCTCGATCAAAAGTTACTGTTGCTGTTACATCTTGATTCGTTATAGTATTTGGGGTATAGGTAATGCTTGGTGTTGGTAATGTTTTAACAATCCAATCTACCTTTGCTGTTGCGGTTCCTTTTGTACCTTTCTTATCAACAAATTCGAAGGTAAATTCACCATTTTCTGTAAAGGTATAAGTATCCTTTCCGTCATTATTCGTTACAGTAATATCGGTACTTTTATTGATTAATCTTGCTGTTACATCTTGATTGGTAGTTTCTTTTATACTGTATTCTATTTCTGCTGTTGGTGTTTCTATTTTCGTTTTATCTTCAAATAAGTTAATCATAGCAGCTGAGAAGAAATAATCCATTGGTTTTCCATCTCTGTCACCATGTACACTATCACAAGATTTTGTACATTCTATTTTTACGTATTTTGCTTGTTCTAATTTTGATAATTTAAGTTCTTTCCTATCGTCGCTTGCCATAAGTTCTGCTGCTGTTGTTGCATGATATAAATTTTGAAAATTAAGAACTTCTGTCCAATTTTCTCCATCCATACTTACTAAAACTTTTCCATCTTTTGGAATTCCATAAGCATATTCTGCTTTTTTTACATATTCAATTTTGGATATATATCTTGGTTCATCTAATTCTAAAACAATCCATCTTGGGTCATGCATAGTTGTAGTAGTACGGTTGGAATGCCACATGGTTGTTGGAAGACCATCAATTGCATTTTCTCCTGGCTCTCCTCTACCTGCTGTTGTACTGGACACATTTACAGATGTTATATGTTTGATTGGTACATATTTTGCAGTATTTGGTTGATTATCTTCTGTAAATGTAAATTCTACTGCTTCACTTGCCAGTAATGTACTAGTTGCTTTCTTTCGAATGAAAAGTTTGGTATCTCCTGTTACGATTGGTTCTTGTTTTGAATAAGAAATCCAATTTCCAGTATTGGTTCCTGTTCTCCATTCAAGTTTTGATGTATCTCCCATTCCGATTAATCTGTTTTCTAAGTCATTTAAATATGCTGTTATAATCGGTAGCTCTTGTCTTTGAATGTCTATGGTAGACTCTTTGTTAGCATTTATTAAACGAATTTTTATTTTATTATCTGGGTTGATTTGTTTTATTTCTTCTGCTGTTAATTGTTGTTCATTTCCTATTCCTATTTTCCAAGTTACTCCACCATCTAAGCTATATTTCCATCTTGAACCTTTAAATTCATCTGTTAGCATAAGTTTTCCAGCATTTTCTCCATCAAATGAGAAAGTTCCTAATGTTACTACTGTTGTATCTTCAAATAGATTTACCATCGCTAGTGAGGCAAACATATTCTTAGTATCCAATTCTATTTTTACATATTGTCCATAAACTGGCTTTTCAAAATTAATCGCATATAAATCGCCATAAGTTTCACAATTTTCTATTTGTCCTGCTTGTATCCATGTCTCGCCATCCGTACTTACATAGACTCTAGCATTTCTTATGTCATCTGGGTCCTGTGGTCTACCTGGATATTTCTTTTGTATAAATTCCAAAGCAGATATATTTTTTGGTTCATCCAATTTAATACTAATAAATGGTTTGGTTGGTTGTTGTAAAACATTTTGACCAAAATCTGTGTGCCATAAAGTATTTAAATTTCCGTCAATTGCATTTTCTGCATAGAAAGGTCTACTATTATCTTTTGACTGTGTAGAATAACCTGCTATTTCTAAATGTTCGATTGGTACATATTTTCTTTTATCATTTACTTCATCTTGATTAAATTGATATTCTGCTGTTTCTCCCACTAAATGAGTACCTGTTGCAGCCATTCTAACAAATACTTTTTTATTACCCGTTAAATCTGGTTCTGCCTTACTATATAAAGTCCATGCATCTGTTTCATTTAATTTCCATTCCATTCCTGGAACTGATGCTATTAGTTTATTTTCCAAATCATTTGCATATAAAGTACTTGGCAATCCGCTTGATGGTAAAATATCAATTTTGTATAGATTTTTTTCGTCATAATTTACTCCAACAAGATGGATATAAATATCGTTTTCAGCAGTAAGACTCGCTAATTCTTCTGGTGTTAATTGCCATTTATGTTCTTCTCCTGCTTCAAAAGAATGCTCTTTCCAACTACTTGGGTTTTGTGTATTTCCATCAATACAATAATCCCAACGAATTCCCATTTCTTTAAAACGTTCTGCTAATACTATTTTTCCAGCGTCATCTCCATCAAAGGAAAAAGTAGCTATGCTAGTATCCATTTGTCCTAATAAATAAGTTGATACTTCCCTCGTTACACTTGGTTGATAGGTCTCTGTTGAATTATTTGCAAGTACTTTTCCATATTCTAAGATACGTTTTTGTAAAATAACAAATTGAGCTGAATACTCTGAACTTGTTAATTTTGGTTTAATTAAATTCGTTAAATTATACATTGGCAATGGATAACATCTTAAACTTTCTGCCATTTCTTCTGCTAAATCATACCAATCTTTTTCTGTTTTTGTTTCATTGGCACTATAATTATTAATTAATCCATACCATGCATCCACATTAATTGGTAATTCTTTTAATGCTTTTCGATAAATTTCTTCTTGCTTTGCTGGGTCATTTTTATATAAGTCTGCTGTCATAATAACTTTTTCTGATTTTTCATAAGCTTCTTCTTGGTTCATGGCTGCTTGACTTAATAGTAAATAAGATGCCGCATATCCACTTACGTATTTATCACTACCCCAACCTAAAGGCATTCTTACGCCCAATCTTTCCGTTTTTCCAGTTTGCCCCCAGTTCGTAATAACATTATTTAGAGTCCAATTTCCATCTCCGGCATCATTCATGGAAAAATAGGCAAATGCTGCGTGTCCTGGTTGCCCAACTACGGTTGCAGGCACGCCATGTGCACCACGGTTACAAGCTCCTTGTTTCGATATACCACCACAAACAGCTCCACCTTCTATATTCATCCATAATTTATAAACACCTGGTTTCCCATATTCCACGCCATATTTTGAGAAAATTCCTTTATATTTCTTATCATAGGCTTCTTTATTCTTTTCATCCCAATATTTGGGTTGATTATAATTAGGCCATATATATTTCATATAAGGATGTGGTGATAAATACCACATTTTGTTTGAATTCGCATCAATAAAACTTTGTGTATATTCATTCAACCACAATATTTCTTGGTCATCGATAATACAATTCATGACATAACGCATTTCTTCTGTTGTATATCTTTCAAACCATTTGGCAAAATCTATTGTGTCTGTGAATCTCATGTTCCCATTATGATACAAATCTTTATAGATTTGATAACGTCTTACTGGGTCTGATTTATTTTCTACTGTCCCAGGTTGCATCCATAAAGCTACATCTACTGTGTGTGTTAAAGATAATGCCACTGCCATTCTTTTATATAGATTACCTAATGTATCATATCCATATTTAGTTGGTTCTTGTATGGTAAAGTCATTTGTATAGTTAGCACGTAAATTAGATAATATGATAATAGATTTCATATAATTTTTTCCATCTGGATATCCTCCAAGTACATACATCCTAAGATTGTCTAAATCATTCATCAGCCACTCAAGTGTTTCTTTATAAGCATTTTTATAGTTTGCCGTAAATTGTAAAACATCATATCCTGCATTATTTACTAATTCTCTTTGTAATAAGATTTTCTCATATTCTCCTGTTATTTCTTGACCTTCATATTTTTTAAGCATTTCATCATATTCTGCAACTGTTTTAATAAAAGGTGCAGCTATAGCATTTTCATCATACCCTTCTTTTATTAACTTAGCATCGGCATAAACAGCATGGTCCCCTACATCGTTTCCACGTCTATTAGCATACAATTTCAAATACTTTGCACCTTTTATATCTATTTTTTCAAATCTTGCTTCTGTATTTCCTTTCATGATTGGATATGAAGCAGGTGTTTTTATATTCCAGTTTTCTCCATCAACAGAAGTATATATTGCGAATTGTACACCATCTCCGCTACTTCCTCTACTTTCATCTACTCCTAAGTATGCAGTAAAATAGTCATAATTATATTCTGAAATATCATAGATAAGGGTAGATGTAGCATGAGCTGATATCCCTTTAAAGAATTGTTTCTTTTTACCATCAACTATTAAGCAAATCATACCATTGTTTTTACTAGTATCTAAGTTTTTATCTAATGTTATGCTTCCCCATCCTACTGAGGAATCAGACCTATATGGTATGTCTGATACATAACAAAATTTCTCATCTTCGTCTTGCTGGGTAGCAAAAACTTTATTATTTAACAATAAAAATATTATGAATAAAAAAGCAAAACTAAAAATTAATTTTAACAAAAATTTGGTTTCTTTCATTTTTATTTCATTCCCTCCTCAACGCACAAACTGATTGAAAAAAATTGTAATTCTTTTTCAACCTTTATTATACCGTTTTACAAAACTCTATTATCATTATACTATACTTACCTTGTTATGTAAACACTTTTGTTTCATATAAATTTAAGTATTTTATGAAATTATACAATATTTATGGTAAAAAGAATATAACGATATTGTTATATTCTTTTTACAAAAATATTACATGAGTTTCCCTAGTATTCATGAGATTTTTGTAACAAAATTGTTATGTTTTTATATGTAATATCCACTTTTTTTCTTATAAAATACCAATGCTCCAAATATTGCTAATACTGAAATAAAGCTTACTAGAACTGTTTTTATTATCGTTCTATCATTTGTATCCATTCCAGTTGCTATCATAATAATCATATTAGCTCTATCTATGTTATCCTCTTTATCAATATCTTTATATCCAGCTGGATTTGTAATTTCTGTTAAAGAAACGGTATTAGTTTTCTCTCCAAAGTTATCTTCACCTTTTATCCATCTTAAAACTAATTCAATTTCTTTATTTTCTCCTGGTTTGATAATTTCATTTTTCAAGTCAGTTGTCGTTAAAATTCCATCTGTATCCTTCCAATTGATTTTATTATCTTCTGGATAGTATTTATACCCATTTGGTATAATATCTGTTAAAGAAGATACTGTTCCTTCTATTTCGCCACTATTACTAATTCGTATTTTATAAGTTATCTTAATGTCTGATGTATTAACTTTCTTTCTATTAATATCTAGTTTGTATATTTCATTTTTGTTAGACAACGTCTTTCCGCCTTGTGAAATGCCATTCATCTTTACATTGCTTACCCAAGTATCTACTTTTAGGTTAAATACTTGCTTTTCAAAATAATATTTTATCATTATTTTGTCTTTTGTCATAGTGCCTTCTGTATTTCCTATTCCTTCTACAAATTCATAATATGGTATATCTTTTCTTTGTATTTTATATTTGTCTCCCACATATCCATTTATGATCTGTTTTTCAGAAAGTATATTATTGGTTTCTTTTTCTAAATATTGTATTTCTACTTGTGCTTTTCTTTTATAATAATATCTTACTTCTATGGTATTAGCCTTCATTTTACCTTTTGCATTTTTTGGTGTTTCCAATAATCCATAGCCATCAAATTGTTTTTCTTTTGTTTCATAGCCGTCACCTTCATATCCTTGAATTTCTTCTTGCTCCAATTCTCTATTGGTTTGTTTATCAATATATTTTACAACTACTTTCGTTTTACGCACATAATAGTAAGTTACTGTTGTTACCTTTTCCTCCATAGTTCCTTTGTTATTGGTTGGTAATTTACTATTTCCATTTTCATCTTTTATTACTAATTCATAATCCTCGATTTCCTTTGGTACAATTTCATACTTATCGTTTACATTACCTTCATGTTTTATTTCTTCTATTACTTTACCTGTTGTTATATCAACATATTTCTCTACAACTCCCTCTGACTTTTTATTGTAATAGTATTTTACTAATGTCTGCGTATTGTATGTACCATCTGGATTCTTAGTTATTTTCATTTTTCCTGTTGCATTGTTAGGTACTTCAATTAATCCATATCCTTTGATCTCTTTCTTTTCTGTCTTATAATCATCATTTTCATGTCCATATATTTCAATATCCTCTGCTATTTTCTCACCAGTTGGTTTATAAATATAGCTTACTTTTACACTTGCTTTTTTACTATAATAAAATTTAATTTCTATGATATCTTCTTTCATTTCTCCTTCTACATTAGTTGGTGATTTAGAACTTAAATCATATCCTTCAAAAGTTCTTGCTACCATGTTATATTTGTCCCCTACTTTTCCATAATGTGTTTCACTATATAACAATTGTTGTGTATTAATATCTATATGTTTTTCAATAACTCCTGATGAAATACGTGCATAATAATATCGAATGATTTGTTCTGTTTTGCTAAAAGTACCATTTGGTGATTTTGGTGATTCTACTAAAACATACCCTTCTATATTTTCTGCACATGTCACAAAGGCTTCTCCTACTTCTCCCTTTTGTGTAACAGTTTTTAATATTTTACTTGTATTTTTATCTATATGTTGCACTGTTACTTTTGCTTGTTGTGCATAATAGTAAATTACTTCTATCGCTTTTTCTGTCATTTTTCCTTTTGTATTATTGGTGCTTTCTACAAACGTATATCCTGTTATTTCCTTCTTTTCTGTTACATAGTCTTGTCCAACATATCCGCTTATTGTCTCTTCTTCGGCTAATTGTTTTTTGGTATCTTTTTCTAAGTGTTTCACAATAACCTTTGTACCTTTCGCATAGTAATAAATGACTTCTATATTTTCATCTGTCATAATTCCTTGTGTATTGTCTGTGCTTTTCACAAAAGTATATCCTGCTATTTCTTTTGGGTCTGTTTGATATTCTTTACCAACATATCCATTTAGTATTTCTTCTGCTAATATCGTGTTTGTAAATTGTTCTACATATTTAATATTTACTTTGGCACTTTTTGCATAGTAATAAATGACTTCTGATTCTTCTCTTGTCATGGCACCACTTGTCTTACCTGTAGTTTCTATATTTACATATCCTGCTATTGATTTTAATTCGGTGGTATAACTTTTGCCTTCATAACCATTAATCTCATATTGTTCTTTTTCTGAAACTATACTATTGGTACTTTTTTCCAAGTATTTTACAACTACTTTTGTATTTTTAGCATAATAGTATGTTTTTCTTTGCATATCTTCTGTATATTGTCCTGTCTTTTCTGTTGGTTCTTCTACTAAAGTATATCCCACAATGTCCTTTTTATCTGCACTTATATCAAATGTATCTCCTACTATTCCAGTCTTTTCTATTGTATCAGAAACATCCTCTTTTGTGTATTTGTCTATATATCTCACAACTACTGTTCCTGGTGTTTTATTCATTGTATTCGTTATCGTAATTTCCTTTTGTGGTACTGTTTCTGTATTTGTTGATACATCTGTTAATTTTCCTATCTCCTTTTCATAGTTAATTAACTCATCTTGATACATTTCTTTTTCGTCTGCAATATAAACAATTTCCTTTCCATTGCTATCATATTTATCTAATTGTGTAAATGTATAACTATTTTCTGTTGCTACTTCTATTTCTCCATTTTGTACCACTTCTCCTGTGTCTGCTTTTTTAATTTGTAATACCAATGAAGTTGGTCTTTTCTTATAGAAATCATCTTGATCGACCCATACTTTGTTTACTCTAATGCTTATTTTTTGTTTTGGAACTACGAATCGATTGGTAATTGTAAATCCATCAATCGTTTTTTCATAGAATTTTAAATCCTCTTTATGTTGTTCCCCTGACAATACAGCTTCATCTACTGTGTAATGGATTTCATTTCCCTCATCATCATATTTTGGTAAATCTTTAAATTCTATTTTACTTTCTGCTTGTTGTTTATTAACTGTTATTTCTTTACTATCTACTATTTTGTCATCTCTTTTTACTTGTATCATAAGCTTTTCTGGTCTTTTCTGTCTTTGTTCTTCTGTATCAATCCATACTAATGATATATTTATATCCTTTGACGTGTCTATTGGTAATTCTTCCTCTGTTGTGTCAGTTATTGTTGTCTCCGTATCTTTCAAGTCAATTTTTCCTGTTACTCCATTACTTAATGTTGCTTGTTTTAAGTCTATATCTTTGTATGTGACTTGTATGGTTTTTGTAATATTAATTTGTTTCTTACCATTTGTAAATGTATCTATGCCTTCTATATTCTCTACCCAAGTTATTGTTTTATTTTCTCTGTCATAGGTTCCTCCTGCTAAATCTGATTTTCCTTCTGCTATGTCAATTTCATAAGGCAATTTATCTGTTATTGTGACTACAGCATTTCCTTTATATTTGTCTATTTCTCCTGTATACATTATGGTATATGGTATTTTTTCATCTGCTTTTTTTATACTTTCTTTTGTACTTTCTTTTGTCAATTCTGAATTATCAATAGTCGATTCTTCTTTTGTTCTATAAAAATAATTAACTACTATCGTATCTTTTGTAATAAGTCCACTTGCATTTTCTGGTTCTGCTACTAATTCATATCTTTTACTTACATTTTCTGCTTCCTTTGTAGCATAAATTTCTCCTGGCAATCCTGTTTTTATTATATCTTCTGCTACATTTCCATCTGTCAATGGTACTTTTGATGTTGTTCCTTCTATGTAATAATGAACAATTACGGTTCCCTTTTCTTTTTCATTCGTTATCTTTATTTCTTTATCTTCTAAGTCTTTACTTATATTTAATTGAGTGGTTGGTTCTTCTGGTAAAACATATCCCTCTGGTGCTTCTATTTCTGTTATATCATATTCTCCATACGCTAATGTTGTTTGTATTTTTCCTTCTTTGTCTGTTGTATAGATAGTGTCTGCTTCTTCGGTTTCATTTGTTTTAGCTTTGATGGTAAATTTAGCACCAGATAATGGCGTTATACCATCTTCTTGATATTTTGCTAATGTTATTTTCCTTTGTACCTTTTTGTAATAATAGGTAATAGTCATTTCTTTTCCATTATAAATTCCTGTACTATTTTCTGGTGTTTTTGCCAATTCATATTCAGCCTTTAATTCATTTTCTGGAATGGCACTAGTTGTATAAGCTTCTCCTTCTTTCCCCTTTTGTATGACATCTTCTGCTAGTTCGCCATTTGCTAATGGAACTTTATGATTCGTATCTTCTATATAATGGTGTACTGTTAGTGGAATATCTTCTTTTACATATTCATAAGTAACTTCAATTCCTTCTTTACGATATCTTCCTGATGCATTTTCTGGGACAATATAATTTCCTTCCTCATTTGCGTCTAATGTATATTTCTCTATATCCATTTTTGGTGCTGTAGTATATGGTTCCCCTTCTTTTCCTTCTATCTGTTCATCCTCTACAAGTTTTTCTGTTGTTCCTTTTACATAGTGATGTACAATAACTTTAGAACTTTTAGTATTTGGTACTGTTAGTTCTTTCGTTCCGCTTGACGTGAATTCAAAATCTATTGGCTCCTTATTTAATAAATATCCTTCTGGTGCTTTTGTTTCTGTTATTTTATATTTTCCAAATGGTAGCTGTAATGAACCTTTTCCATCTTTATTGGTTACAACAGTATATTGTCTTAGTGCTATTTTTATATTATTTATGATAAAATTACAATTTTGAATAGGGATATTACCTCTTTTTGCATATCCTAAATGTAAATAATACATTTTTCCACCTAGTATCGTTGTTGTATAATCTGTTGCCTCTTTATTTCCTACTATGTTGACAAATGTTCCTGGTTCATTCTCATAATCTGGTGATGTTGTGCTTTCTGTTATTGCTACATATCCTATATTTCTATTTTCCTCACCAGTTATTTCAGCATTTACATTTATCGTAAATTCTCCTTGCTTATCTCTTAAATCTATTGGTAGATAAGAATTTTTTGAAATATCTTCTTGGTTTAATTCATATTTTCCGTCTTTTTCAACAAAACTATAGGTTGGCTTGTAGCATTTCACACTGTTTATTATCATTCTGTCTTCTCCTACATTTCCGCTTTCATCCTTTCGATAACCAAAATGTAGAAAATATTGTTTTCCTGCTTGTAATTCATAAGTATAATCTTGGGCTTCTATTTCTCCTGATAGATAAATAAATCTTCCTTCTGAATTATCATAGGTTGGTGGTGTAGATGTTTCTGACAATACCGCATATCCTATATCTTTCCCTTCTTCACTTGATATAGCAGCATTTACTTGTACTGTATATTTTCCTGTTTTTTCTCTTAAATCTACAACCATCATAGAATTAGCTGTTTTATTCGCTATTGCATTTGTAATAATCTCTTCTGGTGCTCCCTTCATATCATGCTCTTGTTGATATGTTATGTTATTGGTAGAGGTAAAAACTCCATTTTCTTTCTCAAAATAGAATTGTCCCATTCGATTCATTGTTGATAAAATGGTTGTATCTTGTGCATTATTTTGCGTTAGTTTCCCAATAACATTTTCAAGGGTTATATCTTGTTGCACCTTAAACTCTGCCCCTTCTAGTGGAGCATTGGTAACACTATCTACTTTGTTAATGGTTACTTTACTATCCCTTAAAGCATAGGATACTACTATATTTTTATCTTCTGTGATATCCTTAAATGTTGGCATAATATAGCTTCCATCTGTTGCTTTTTCAAAAGAATAATTTTGTCCATTTACTGTAATTTTAATCAGTTCATAATTTGGGTCTGGTATCATTTTTATTTCTTTTGTATTGCTATCACCATATTTCACAATTTCGTAAGGTTTTTCTCCTTCTCCTGATATGTTTCCTCCTTTTATTTCTCCCATTTCTTCTATATCGGTAGTAATTTTAAATTCTTTCCTAGTGTTTAATATTTCTAATTCTTCGCTTCCTGCCATTTGCTCCTCTAGTTTTAAAATCATTGCATCTGTACTACCTTTATTTACTAAAGTCTGCCCATTCTCTAATTTTATGGTTCCACTTGCAAAGGCACCTACTGCTATGTAGTTTCCAAAATCTGTTTCTATTACTGCATTAATAGTATCATGATATGTTCCACCTATACTTTTTGCCCATTTTGCTTCTCCATTATTATCATATTTTACAATTAGTCCTTCAAGATAATCATGATTGTTACTAATTTCAATATTATTATCAAGAACGACTCCATTTCCTAGGTCAGCTTTAGGAAAATCAAATTCTCCTGATACAACATATCCACCATCCTGTGTTTTCTTTACTGAATTAATGTAGCTATCGCCTCCACTATGATTTCCTTGAATCTGTTTTGCCCATTTAGTTTGTCCTTCACTATTATATTTTACTAGAATTGCTGTTTCACTATTTGGCGTCTCTAAATGTATTCCATTTCCTAAATCAACACTATTCCCAGTATATGCACCACCTATTACGTAGTCCCCATTACTTTCTTCTATAATTGTTCTTATACCTGCTTTCCAATAATTAAATTCCCCCATTCTATCATTATAAGCTGTTCTATATGATTTTCCCCATTGTGCTTTTCCGTTCTTGTCATATTTGACAAGAATAGCCGTATTTTGGTTTCCTTCGCCATTTAATATTACATTATTACCAAAATCTATTGCTTTTCCATCAAAAACGCCTCCTATTATATAGCCTTCATCCTGTGTTTTTTGTACTGATGTTAAAACTCCTCTACCATCTTCGCTTTTTATAGATTTTGCCCACTCTGCATTTCCATCTTTATCACATTTTACAATCATTCCTTGAGAATAACTACCTGTATATTCTAATTTAATATTATTTCCTAAATTCTGCTCTCTGTCATACTCCCCAGCAATCAAACACCCCTTATCTTTTGTTTCTGAAATTTGATAGATAGCTTGTCCTATTGATTTTAACCATTTTAGTGCTCCATCTTTCGTATATTTTATTAATATTCCATTGCTGCCAAATGTATTGTCTAAATTTATCGTATTTCCGTTTTCTAACTCTAATATGTGGTTTTTGCAATATCCTCCTACTATATAATCGCCTTCTTCTGTTTCTAGGATAGAGGTAATATTACTTTCGCTCATGGTTCTTGACCATTCGACAATTCCGTTATTATTATACTTTATTATCATTCCATTGGTACCATTACTATTTAAAATGTTGCCATTTCCTAATGCTATATTACCACTAAAATGACCTCCTACTATATAGCCCCCATCTTGTGTATTGATAATGGTTTCGATCTCGTCTTCTAAGCTTCCGCCTATCACTTCTCCTTCTCTTATTTTAGTATTCTGTATGTCTGTTGTTTTATACTTAATTAATACAGAACCTACATTCAAACTTTGTCCATTTTCTAAATTTAGAGAACTATACTTGTCACCAACAAAACTTCCTCCGATTATATAATCTCCATTGTTTGTTTCTATTAATGACTTCAAATTCATAGAACCACTTACTGGACTAATTGATTTAGCAAATTGGACTTTTCCATCTACATTGTATTTTATAATGATTCCTGAATAGTCGAGTCCCTTATTTGAACTTAAAGATTGACCATTATTTAAAATATAACCATGACATATATAACCAGTTGCCATATATCCACCATCATTTGTTTCTTTTAAGGAATAAATCTCATCCAAATCACCCTTTGTATTATCTGACCATTGAACTTCTCCTTGACTATTATATTTTATTATCATTCCATATCTTGTTCCTGCTGATTTATTTAAAATCACTCCATTTCCTAAATCTATGGAAGAACTTTGATAGTATCCTCCTACTAAAATATTTCCATCCTTTGTTTCAATCAGTGAATTTATAACATCTTCATCATTTCCTCCTATCACTTTTCCCCATTGTGCTTTTCCTTCACTATTGTATTTAGCAATCATTATGTCTTCGCCACCACAGTTATCCAGAATCTTTTCTTCTCCTAAATTTATTGTTCCATTATAAAATTGTCCTCCTATTATGAATCCATCGTCTTTTGTTTCTTTTATTTTTGTAATCCTTAACGCACTACTTGCTTCTATCATCTTATTCCATTGCTCTTCTCCATTGTTATTATACTTTGCTATAAATCCATCTGAACCCTTCATGCCTCCTATCATAAATCCTTCATCTTTTGTGCCAGCAATTGCATAAATACTGGTTTCTTCTGCAATCTTTTCCCATTTAATTTCTCCATTGCTTCCTACTTTTATTATTTTGTTTGAGCTATGAGTTATATAATCTCCTAATTTAATTTCTGTTACTAAGCTGTTATTAGAAGCATAATATCTCAATGGTTTTCCTATATCTCTTCTCCATTGTTCTTCAAAATCATGATTATATTTTATAAGTATCCCATCATTATTCACTAGATATCCATTATCTTCTGTTTCAATTACTTGAAAATTAGAATTATAATTTCCTTCTCCTACTGTAATTCCTTTTTCTGCTTTTAATCCTGTATTTGCTGTTAAAGAACCAATTGCAAAATAGTAAGCTTTATCCAAAACTTGGTATTGCTTTGGTGCTTGTATTTCGATTGCTTTGTATTCACCTTCTTGTAAATCTGCTGTAATTTCTCCCTTCTCATTTGTAGTTAAAGTATAGTATTCTTTTCCATTTATCGTTTCTTTTGAGCCTAATATTTCTCCTTTACTATTGGTTGCTGGTTCACTTTCATTTTGCATGTTATAGATAGCAAATTTTGTATTTGCTATAACTTGATTGGTTTCTCCATCTTTTTTAATAATCTTAAATATAGGACTATCTTCTATTTGTAGTTTTAAAGTATTTCCCTCAACTGTATATTTCATACTTGTACTATTCGTTGTCTCTTTAAACTCTAATTTGCCATCTTTTTGCTCTACTTTAAAGGTAATATCTTTTACTTTTGAATAACCAGTAGGTGCTACTGTTTCCTTTAATGTATACGTAGCATTTTCATATAATGCATTTATTTGTATCTTTCCTTCTGCATTCGTTATATAATTTCCTATCTCTTGGTTATTTGCATATAATCTAAATCTTGCTCCTGCTAATGCTTCTATATCTTCTTTATTTTTGTTTTCTTGTACATTTTGCTCTGTACTTGTACTTACACTTGTGTTTTTTCTTACCTTCGTTATTTCTAAATCATAAGTTGGTATTTTTTCATCTTCTAATTTCAAATTTACGGTTGGTATATGTTGTTCTTCTATTACACTACTTTCTTTTGTTTCTCCTTCTATTATTTCTACTTCGTAATTTCCATTATTATTAATAATTTTAAACTTAATTTGGCTCGCTAAATAATACCCTGTTGCTTTTATCTCCTGCAAAGTGTATTCTTCATTAATGGATAATCCATTTAATATAGCCTCTCCATTTACATCAGTAATAAGAGTCTGTCCATTTTCTGGCAAACCTGCTCCTGTTATTTTATAATATACCCATCTTAATTTATTTTCTGTTCCCTTTTCTGTTTTTACTATTTTTAGTTTTCCTTTTGCCTCATCTTCCACTTTTGCCGTTATTTTATAGTCTTGACCTTCATTTTTTATAACAGCCAGTTCTTCTTTGGTAGTTCCTTGCATTTTTTCTACCTTTAAAATTCCATTTTCATCTACCTTTGTTGTATATCTTACTTTATCTGCATTTAATTCATATTGTTCTGGTGCTTTTATTTCTTCAATTTCATATACTTTCTCTGCATATAAACCTTTTATTGTGATTTGTCCTTGTTCATTTGTTACAGCCTTCTTTCCTTCCTTGCTCACAACATCTCCAATTACTTCTTTTACACTATAAGTTGCTCCTAAAACTACTTTGTCTGTCTGTGCTTGGAACTTGGTTAATTCTAAATCATATTTTTCTGCTATTTTTAATCCAATTTTACTTGGCTCTGTCTCTGTTTTATATTTTCCTTCTGGTGTATTCATATAAAAATATACTCCATGATGACTATAAGACACATTGTTAAAGGCTAATCCACTTGGTATTTGCACCATATAGTAAAATACATATTCTGTTCCATAATTTACGTTTGTCTCTCCAAAATTTATCAGATATGTTTTTATCTTGTCCCAATCACCAATTTGCTCTGCTGTTTTCCAACCATTTTCTATCTTATCTAACTCTTTATCTGGTGTTTCATTTTCTGAATAATATACAGTAACTTTTCCTTGTAATTCTTGTGGAATTTCTATTCCTGTATTTGCCATTTTAGTTGTATAAGTGGAACCCAAATCTTCACCACTTAATACATAGGTATTTCCTTTAAATGGTATTTTCCCTAATATTGTCACTTCACTTAATGGATATAAAGAATTATTTTTTATTTGTACTCCTATTTTTGCTTTTCTTTCTTCATTATCTACATTAGCATAGTTAGGTTTTATATCTGCTATTTCTGGCGATACTACAGTATTTCCTTTGTTATCATAATTGCTTATCGTCTGATTGGTTATAAGACTATTTGGTGCTATAAATTTAATTTCTTGTTTATCATTTGCTACCATTTCTGTCGTATTTAGGTTATCATTGACATCATATAAATCTTGTGCTTTTGGTTGATAATCACACATTATCCCATTAGAAGCATATAGTTCTATATTTTCTGTTGAAGTTGATAATCTTGGATCTGGTGTTAAATCTACATCTATCATAATATTATATTGTTCTTGTTCATCATTTTTTGTATTTATTTTTATAAAGTTAATGCCATCTTGCTTTGTTAGTTCATAATTTACTAAAGATACCTTACTATTATCAATTTGTATATCATTGACTTGTGCCGTTACTATTCCTTTTGGTAATTTAATTAAAAAACTTCCATTTATCCAACCTATCTGATTATATTTAGGGTCGTATTCTGTTTTTATCATAATTCTTTTATTTTTGTCTGTAATTTGTGTTGTTAGTGTATTACTGTCTTCGTTGTTATTTCTATTTTTCATCGTTATATTCGCTTGCGAATATTCTGCCTCATAATTACCTTGATTCACAACTGTATTAATATATTTACTGCCTAAGTATCCTGTCAAGGTTGAACTAATATATTGTAACTTATCAAATTCCTCTTTTGTATAATGTGTTGTAATAAATTCATCATTTAATTCCTTTATACAATAAAAATACATATAGGAATTTTTATTGCTTGTACTTGTTTCTATCCTTATATGTTTTACTGGAGTTGTATACATGTATGGTTTATCCACTGTGTAATCATTCCAATTTTTAGATGTAAATGTTTCTATTAAATTTCCTGTCTCATCATCATATATTTTTATCCATCCATCCTTACCTAAAAACATATTGGGTCCAAAAAAACTTATCCCTACATTGGTTGTTATATTTTCCATACTGTCTGCGGTTCCATCTGTTTTTATAAATTCATCTGATACCTGTTCTTGGTTATTTTGTGTCTCTTTCAATATAGCTCCTGATTGATTTTCATCTGGACCTGTATATATTTTCCATTTAACTCTATAAGTATCACCCTTTTCTTCTGCACTTTCTCCATTGTATATTTTAATTGGTTTATGTTTCGAAATTACATTTGTATTCATTTCTCTATAAAGGCTTTTTTCTACATTTAGTGCAACTTTCGCAAGAGTCCCATCCTCTGGAAATTCAGCATAATTCACAATTATTGTAGATTCATATATATTTGATTTATATGGATTTTGAAATTCCGCATTTGGATTATTATATCCTTCATAATAGGTTTTAACTGGTATCTTTAAAGTAATAGTATCTCCTGTTATCCTCCTATATGCCTCTAAAGGATATTCTACATTTATTTTGTATGTATTTATATCTGCTAATGTGCCATTTTTGGTTATTGTAAATTGTTTGGTTGTTTCATCATATTTAAAATCTCCTTCACCAAATGTTTGTATTACTTGTAATGGTTTATATCCATTTAAGTCTGGTATGATTCCTTCTACATAATTTTTACTTAAAATTAATTGCTTTTCTGTTTCCTCTGTTTGAATTTTAAAATCCAAAGAAAAAGTATTTTTATCTTCATTTATCTTATTTTCTGTACCTTCATAATTTTGCACCTCCAAATTAATGGTAGCACAAGTTATACCATACCAATCGATTGCTAAATTTATCTCTTTACGTATTTGTTTTTCTACATTATCTGCTCCTACATAAATACCTGTTAATATTATTTTATTATCATCTCTTGTATAATTATTGGTATCCTGACCAATTGCACTTTTTATTTTTCCCTCTATCAGTTTTTGTGTTCCATTTGTCAAATCATTAAACATTATATTTTTAGTATTATTAGAAATATAATTGTCTTTTAATTGCTCATCTTTTACCAAACTTGTTTGTAAATTAAAATTCTTTCCATCTATTTGTATTTCTGCCTCTTTCAAATATCCTTCTGATTGTACTTTTAATTCCATGTATAGATTATCGGTAGAATCTATCCTCTTTGCAGTCCCTTTAATTTTTTCTGCATATCCATCACCATTTATGTCACGTAAGAAAAAGGCACTAAATTTCACATTATCAGTACCATCTACATTTTCATCCTCTTCTTTAAACTGTTCATATTTCATTGCTCTTGCAAGCTCTGGGTCTATTGCGTTACTACTTATCCTTTTTTTGCCAATAATTACAGACATAATTAGTATTACTAAGCATAATATACCAATTGTCCCTGTTACTACACGCTTGCTTTTGCCTAATCTCTTTGCAAAACTATTCCAATTCCTTTTGAAAAAATTCTCTTTCTTTTGTTCTGTATTCTGTTTCAAAAAAATCGCCCCTTTACCTTGTTTAATATATATCTACTTATATATTACTTTGTATATATTGATTTGTAAATGGAGGATTTTTCTAATATTTTTACTTTGTATTCTATCTACTAACGGAAGCTATTCATATAAGTTTTATTACTATATCATTACTTTATTTTAAACTTTGTATTACAAACTTGTAAAAATATCCCTAATCTCTATCTTCCCTAAGAACAAAGAATCCTGATTATAATATTTGACTTTTCTATTATTTTTCATGCCTCGTTTTTGTTCGTTCCCAAATTTGCTTTAGCAAATTCTAAAAACTTTACTATCCAAGAACAACAGTAGCATGATAAAAATTTTTTGACCTTTTAGATTAGTTTTCATGCCACGCCCGTTGTTCGCTTAGCTCAAAATTGCAGAGCAATTTTCTGTAAAATGCTTTATATTATAGGAAATTCGGAGAACTTTGCTATAACATAAAAAAGTTGTGTGATAAATTTTAATTCTTTATCACACAACTTTTTCTATTTTTAATAATGGTTCTCTCCTCTTCCTTCTGGAAGTGCATCTGAATAATCTAATACAATTCTAATTCTAGTAATAGCTTTTATGGCTCTTACAAATTTACTATTTTTAACTCTTTGCCATAAGCTTGGCTTTGCTTCAAATGTTGTATCCTGTATATACTGTTGTTGCTGTTGTTGTTCTACAATAGCTTGTTGAGGCTCTGCTACTACATTTACCTCTTGTTCTGGTTCTTCAATTGGTGTTGGAATGGATTTCAAAGCATCTGCTATTTCAATTCCTATATAACTTAAAGCCTTTGATCTATCTTCTATTCTTTCCATATCAATTTCAATATGTAAGTTTGTCTCTAAATTATTAATTCTAGCATTTAATAATTTAACAGCATCCTGATAGTTTTCTGTATCTTGTCCTTTTGACTTTGCAACAATAATCAAGGTATCTATAATATCTTCTGAAAAAACATTTTGCGCTTTTCTTATTTGTTCTTTCCAATCCTTTTCCTTATTCTCTGTTGCTATTAATAATTCTTTTAATTGTCCAGCTAATGCTATATTCTTCTCCCTTTGTCTGATTAATCCTTCTATTTTTTTTGTATTTTCTTCAAATTGATTGGTTGCAAATTCAACCAAACCATATGCAGCTTTATAAACACTTGCAGGAAAATTCTTCTTTTTTGGATATTCTATTAAATAGGCTTTGATAGACTCAATTAAATCTTTAAAGTATGAATCATCTTCCAATTGAACAATTTGCTTCTTACTTTTTGGATTAATTAATTTTTGTATTTTATCTATATTAGATAACATCTTTTCTTCTGTGATAACCATTCTCACATTTACTATGCCTGATCTTGATCTGAATCTTGACATTGTAATGTACCTCCTTTTATCTTACGCATGGTTGCTTTTTATCTTTTCATTTATTATTATACATGAACTAACAAAAAACTACAAGAGATTTTGTCTATTTTTTTTTTATTTTTTGATTACACTAATATTACAAAATTATGACATTAGGGACATGGAGACGGAGAGTCAGGGGGGAGTCAGGGACGTTCCTTAAAATCCCTCTTTTGGGGACTAGGGGACACCCCTTGCTCAATTAAGGCAGTATTGCAAAAATAATCTAGATAGCTTCCCCTTAGTTGAGCAAGGGGTGT
>CAOJZE010000014.1 GCA_948466095.1 uncultured Clostridium sp. | reverse complement strand
GATGTATGAAGTCTTGATTTTCTTGTTCTAAATATTTTTCCATATCTTTCTTTTGAATTTTTTGTAATTCATCTTTTTTCTGTTTAGAAGAGATGTGAATATAATATTTTTGAGTTGTTTCATATTCAGTATGTCCCATTAATCTTGCTAATATTTCAGGCTCCATTCCTAAGTTTCTGCAATGTGTTGCAAAACTATGTCTTAATCCATATTTTACAATATGAGGTAGTTCATTTCTCTTTACAAATTTAGTAAAATTCTTTGATAATATGTCAGGTGTAAAAGGTGTATCGGTACTATTATGAAAGATATATTCCTTTTCAGACCAAAGTTTTCCTTTTTGTTTGGATTTTGCTTTTTGTTCCTTTTTATGCTTAACTAATAAATCTTTAATTAATAGATCTATTGATAAATGTCTATAACTTTCAGGGGTTTTTAAAGGACCATCTTCGTTTTGCCAACCAATTCTTTGCATAGTTATCGGATTATATATGCCTACTTTTTTGTGAGCATTTTGAATATAAATGTCATCTTCAGCAAAATTAATGTCTATCCATCTCAAACCACAAGTTTCCTCAGGTCTTGTTCCATGTAAAAGAGCAAACAGAAAAGCTAAGGAAGCATCTGTATTCTTGAAATCTTCAGAATAGATTTCTTTTAACATACAATTTATCCATTTTGCCCTTTGATCCTCTTCAATAAAATCATATTCTGTTTTTTTATTTTTTAATTGCTTTTTCTTTTTTAATTTTTTATTGGCGATAGGATTAATTGTAATATAATTTTGCTCTTTAGCATATTCAAAAGTTAATTTTAGAGATAATAGTAAAACTCTTTGGGTATCTTTACAAGACGTCATATTAAGCAAATCATCAACATTATTTTCACCAAAATTAGAAATGTTATTATATTCAGGATGATTTTCTAAATAAGGAAAAAGATAATCCCATAAATTTCTACTATAACTTTCTAAAGTATTAGGGCTTAAATAGTCTTCATCTCCATAACTTTTTTTTGTTCTTTCTAATAACAATTGTAACCATTCAACAACCACATCTCGAAAAGGAATAATCTTTTGTGTTTTAGTAGCAATTGGTTGCTCAACTTTTGTTTCTTCAATGATATTACTAGTGAGTATTTTTGTTAAATTTTGAATATTATCTGAACAGTTATCCAAAACATTTATATTTTTAAGTGTCTCTTTGAAAAATGAAGCAATAAGGTTTAAAGAAGTATTTGATTGTAAAGAGTTCAACGCATTTTCATAAATAATATTTTCAATAGAAAATATTATTTTACCATTTTCATCTTGGGAAATATTACCTAATTTTTTATTTGTACCAACTAATGCTGCTTCAATTTTTGGTATTAATTTTTGGATAGCATTTTCGTAAGAGTATTGACTTGTTGCCTCTGGTCTTGGATTTTTTATATTAGCAATTTGAGCCATTGAGGAAGAACGAGCACGAAATCCCTTATCTTTCATAGTTAAGATAATTTCAAAAGACATAGAATTTAATGATATTTTAGACATCTTCGGTGGTGTAACAATTTTTTCCATTCTTTTTTACCTCCAATGTTTCCAAAAGAGTTAAATAGAATTAAAAAATATGTTTTCATATATTTTAACTCAAACTCTAAAAAAAAACAATGTTCAAATCATTAATAATTATAATTACCATAAGTACCAGCATTTTCATTAAACCAGTCTTGTAATTTATTTTTATTTATTATAATTTTTTTCTTAAAACGGATGGCTGGAAAACCTGGAACAGTTACAAGTTTTAACATAAGATTTTTCCCAATTCCCAATAATTTGGCTGCTTCCTCCACTGTAATGCCGATTCTATCATCATTCATTTATACCACTTCCGTTTCTTATGTCTTGTAATTTCTTTCTTATTTCTGCTTGTGAATTTGCAATAGTTTGAACTAAGTCTCTAGGATAAAGTTTGAAACATTGTCGCATTTCTATTCCTAGTGTATCAGGATTTATTTCTTCATGATATTTAGAACTTTGCATATAATTTAATGTTACTTGTGCATATGCAACAGCTTGTCTTTTATTCATTTGTATTACCTCCAACATAATTTTTGAACAAAGCAATAATATTGTCCCATTTAATAGGATCATTATTGGTAAGTTCTATTTCGCATCTTTCAATATATTTATAGTCCTCTTTAGTTCTGATTGAAATAACTAGTCTTTTGGTATCATTTGCAGAATATTCAATGTCTGCAAATAGTTTATCTTGCCTTTCACTTAAAGAATCAGCTAGTTTAAACAATTTTAACAATTTTTGTTCCATAATTTCTTTTACCTTTCCTTTATATATTTAGGTACATCGACTGAGCGACCTAGTCTCTCATCAAATTCGTACCTCTTTTTTGAAGGGTTATAACTATATGCACTATAATTCCATTTTCTATAACTTTCATTACTTAAATGACTTGATTTTGATAATTCTCTTGTTGCTTGTTCATGTTGTGATTGCACATATGAATAGTTATCTTCAAGCCTTTGCTTTTCTCTTTTCTTTTTAATAAATTTATTTTGAGCAATTTTTCTATTATTTTTAGATTCTTTCTTTCTAAAATTTTTTTCTTGAATATACCTATCATCTTGTTTTATAATTTTTGTAACATATGATGAAGAAACATGTAGTTTTTCAGCTATTTCTTTTGTTTTTAAATGTTCATTATAAAACAAGTTAATAATATTTTCTTTTGACATTTATATAAAACCACCTTACTGGGTTAATTTTCTGTCGACACTTTTTTAGCATAATAAGACTATTAGAAAATTATTTAATTTCTAACTCTTCCATATGTTTTTTAAAGGCTTCTTGTCTTTTTTTCTTTTCTTTCAATTCCTTATGTAAGCGATATTTTAGTTTGATTTTTGGTATTAAAATTTCTGTAAAAAATAATAGGAAAACAAAGGATATTCCTAATATTATAATTCTAAAAAACATTCTTATATCTCCTTTCATAAATAATAGATAAGGCAATTAAGAGCTTGTCTCAATTGCCTTTTAAAATATAGTGCTTCCTTTAAATATGCCCTTTAATATATATACATACAAATTTTTTCAAAAATCCGACCGTATTTTAAAAAATTTTTAAAATTTATAATTTTTTATGCCAATTATTAATCTTTCAATTATGTATTGATATTGGTCTTCATCTCCATAGGAATACTTTTGTATCATTTTCCTTTTTCTATCAATTATTTTTATAAGTGACATTTCATCTCCTGCTTGTGCTTTAATTCCTAATATATATAAACTTTCTTTTTCCATAATTATTTCCCACCTTTCAAATATTTTTCTAGCTTTTTTAATGCTCGTTTTTTTATTCTTGTAACTGAATCCGAGCAAATCTTTAAATTTTTACTTGCTTCACTACTTGACAATTCTTTTTCAAACATCAAAAAAATCACCATCAATTCAATATTTGATAATGATTTTAAGGCATGAACTAGCACTATATTATCTAATTGTTCAATAAAATCGTCTATATTTTTGTAAGTATAGGCTGTTTCTTCATATTTTAAATATTCATTTATAAATTCTGAAAAATGTTCATCATCTATAATCTTTAGTTCGTTGAAATCTTTTGCTTTTTCATATTTGTAATATCTTTTTGAAGATAAAATAATAGTTTTATTAAGGAAACTATCAAACCTTTCTTCCTTATAGTAATTTTTGTTTTCCATAAGTATTCCTCCCAAATTCTTTTAAATTTGGGCTTAACATAACTGTTAAACGGAACACACAAAAAACAAAAAACCTCCTTTCATAGCTTTTTATGTATTGTATTTTCAATTAAAATAGGGCTTAAGGTCCTGTTTTAAACTTAAATAAGTTTATCTTAAGTATCTTACACATATCTTTAGTATATATGTTCTACTCAACAGGTATATTAAGCCCTCCAAAGATTATAAAAAATCTTCTGTAAATAATTTGTCGAATTTTAGGTGTTGTTTTGTCGAAAATGGGCGTTTAAAATTCAATAGATACATATTTTCTTTTAAAATCTAAGCATTACAAAAAATCCTATACTTCGACAAAGTATGCATTTTTCAACAAATAAAGTATGTAATGTTTTGAAAAAAGAATGTAAAATATACATGTATAAGTAACATCGCTGACGGGAGGTTAAAATTATGGCATTAGATAAAATAATAATAGGTGCTAGAATTAGAAAAATTAGAGAAGAATTCTTTGAAGAATCAAGAGAGAAATTTTCTAAAAGATGCAGTTTAACAGAAAGACATATCGGACAAATAGAAAGACGGAGATTTTTTGGCTAGTTTAAATGCACTTGATTGTATTACTTCAGCAACTGGAATAAGTATAGACTATATCTTATATGGAAAAGGTGAAAAAAATAGACTAAAAATAAAAGACACTTTACATGATATGATTGAAAAAGGCGATAAAGAGGAACTGCAAATGTATTATAAATGTATCACTACAATAAAAAGCTACGCAACAAAAAAAGAAAAAGATAATTGATAGTAATTTGAAAATTACTATTTTTTATGTTATATTATAAAAAAAATATCAATAAGAATGGAGCAAAAAATGAATTTTAAAACGGACCTTTCTATAAAAAACCAAAAATTGTTACAAGAAATGAATTATAAAATTGAAAATAGAGAGTATTCAAAGGAAGAAATAAAACAATGTGGATTATATGTTGCTAATCATATAATGAGCCTTAGCAGCAAAAATGGAGATATTTCTAAAGAAATCATAAAATGTAATGAACTAATGAGTATTTTAGCAAAAAATGAGAATTAAATAAACAAATAGTAATTTGTAGGGAGGTGTTAAGATGGCAAGATTTCATATCCCTGAAAAGGAAAAATGTCCATCAAATGGATATACAGTCAAATATGGAAAAGATATGATTGACCTATTTTGTGATAATCCAAAGAAGTATAAATCATTAGACGTGTATATAGGTGCGATAAATGATGCAATTACAATATATAAATATTCTGAATATATTTCACGTGATTGGATAGAATATGTAATAAATACATTATCCAAATATATAGAACGCTAAGATTTAAGATATTTAAGTTACTAAGCAAAATTCATGCCAAAGCTAAAAATTACTTTAAATAATAAATAAAGGACAATTTTGAACGACAACTTACATGTTATAGGGAAGATTATATTTATTTTAATAGCTTTGTGTAAAATAAATTGAAAATACAATATATTAACTTAAATAAAAAATTGGAGGGTATCCTATTAGAATAGAATACTCTCCTTTTTGATATTTTATATAACAATATCAAAACCATAGTATGAAAACAATAACAACTAAGTAAAATAAAAGCCCAATGAACCGAGCTAGTCCACTTTTACTGTTCTTCATCATTGCTACAGAACAAATAAGTGAAATTCCTATTAACACTGACTTTACAAAAAAATTATTTTCTATAAAATTATACCACCTTTCTTTAAAATTATTATATTAAAATGAATGATAAAATATTCTTTAAATAAAAACAATAATGTTTAAGACTAATTTCTCAACAATTTACACTAAGTAAGTTAGATAATTAAGTTAGAAGTTACTCATTCTTTATGATATAAAAAATAGTAATTTATTACTAAGAATAGCATATAATATGTTATCTTAATTCAGAAAGGGGGGTTAATTTATGGACTCTAAATTGCTTGAGAAAATGATTTCTGAAGGTTTTGAAGAAGCTAAGGAAACGAAAGAACGTTTAAAGCAACGAAAAAAGCAGTTTGAAGAAAATAGTCGGAGAAACAGACAAGAAATTGAGAAAATTCGTAACAGATTTCCTAAAGATTAACTTCCTTAGGAATGGAAGCTATCCTTCTTCCTAAAGAGAAACTCTGACAAAATGACAGTAGCAAAAAAACACGAAATAGTTGAAGATATAATTATTTCAGCTATTTCGTGTCGTATTATTTATAAGAATCAAAGCGATAGATTACAAGTTATCAAAAAAATAAAATAGTAGGTACTAGACCTGCTATTTTTGTTAATCACAATTTTTTGTTGCTACTTGCAAATACTTTTGAATTGTTGAAATAGATTTTTTATGTTTAGAAAATAAATCGTCAATATTTATTTGTTGACCAGGCATAATATTTTCTACCATTTTTTTTATTTGATTAGGAGCTAGTCCAAAAAATTGTAAAAATGCTATTTTAAAAATTATTTCTATATACTCATGATTATAACAAATTGAACTTTCTTGAATTATGTGTTTTTCTATATCTTTAAAAGCTAATTTCCCATGTTTTTCTAAAAAAAGTGTACTAAAATTCATATCAAAAAAATCCATAAGACCACCCTCTTACTTATATAATATACCATAAAATTAAAATAATTATAATTTATTTGCTAAAGAGATTAAATCCTCTTGTTCTGTAACAAGATATCCTCTTGTCGTGTTAAGGCTACTATGACCGTGCTTGATTTGCAACTTGTTCAATAGTATATCCAGCATTGTGTAAAGCATTACTACAAAAAAATGCTCTCAATAAATGAGGATGTAATTTTGCTATTTTGCATAAGTCTTTGTATTTATCTAATAATCTATTACAAAAGTTCCTATTAAGAGGTTTTTTAGTATTTTTATTCTTTTGTCCTATAAACAAATAGGGATTTTCCGTTTTTATACTGGATCTTTCTTCAAGATATTCTGTTATAGCATCATACATATAATTATTTATTATTACTTGTCTAAATTTATTACCTTTTCCTATAATATCGATAAATTTATTCTCTAATTTTATATCGACTGTCCTTATTGTAACAATTTCACTTTCTCTAAGTCCACTATAAACAAATATAGAAATAAAACAATAATCTCTTTTTGAATTTTTTTCATCTCTACTAGCGAAATGTTTTAATTTATTTATTTCTTGAATTGAAGGAATTTTCTTTTGAATCATTGTCTTTTGCATTTTTATATAGTCTTTGTCTACTATTACAATATTGTCTTGTATTCCTTCAGCTATTAAAAACAAATTATACTCTTTTAATGCAGCCATTTTTCTATTAATAGTTACTGCCTTAAAATTATTTTGTTTTAAATAACTTGAATACATTGCTACATCTGCGTGAACGAGATTTATTAAATTTTCTCCATAAGAATCATTATAATATTTTTTAAATAATCGAATATCACTTGAATAACTTTTATATGTATTTTCAGATAATCCTTTATTTTTCATAAACTCAACAAATTTTTCCTCCATTAAAACCACCTCTTTCATTTATGTTACATTTTTAAACTACTATTTTACTCATTTATGTTACATTTTTTAGTCATATTTTGTCGAAAATGGGTTGGAAATGTATCATAAGTGTAGTTATGTTACATTTTTTTAGTTGCTTTTTATGCTCTATATAAAATATATAGAGCGATTGTCATTTCGTACTTAATGCAGTTATGATAAATTTCACGCCATCAGCAATGCCGTTTCTATAAAGCAATTCATTTTCTTTGCGTAAATACTCACATTCTACATCATCATATTTTGACAATAAATCTTTTAATTTATTTCTTGATTTTGGATGTACTCTTAAATCAATAAATTTGATAATTTCATCATAAGCTATGCTTGATTTATTTTTGAACATTTCTCTTTTCGAATCTTCTAAATCAAACAATTCCTCATCTTCTTTTTTGTTAAATAAAAAATTAATAATATCCTTATAGTTCATAAACTATACCCCCTATTCTTTATAAAAATAAAAATCTTTTCTAATGTACTTTTCAATTTCCGGTATCACCTCTTTTTGTGTTTTTAAAATCTCAATTGGTGGAAATGCTTTGCTTGTACCAGGTGTTATTGCTAAATCTAACATAAAAGCTATTTGCCTAGTATTTAGTCCAAAATAATTTAAAGCGACAGTACAATAAACAACAAGACAATATTCTGTTAAAAACTCATCTTTTCCAAATTTTTCTATTATTGATATTGGTACTTTTACATTTTGGCATATTTTATTCATTAAATCGTGAAAAGCATCTTTTCCATATCGAGAAATCCAGTAAGTAAAATAATAATTTGGCATTTTCTCCTCCTTTCACGATTATTGTATATAAATATTTTCTATATGTTAATGCTCAAAAAAAATTTTTTTTATCTTTTGTAATCATTGTATTTGTAAGTATATAAAGATTTCTTTTAAAAAAATTTAAAAATTTGATACTAAAAATGTTCAAAAATGCTTATATTTCAACGAAAAAAATTTTTAGACCGTGCTTATTGAAATAATTAAAAAAACTATGTAAAATATAAGTGTGTATTAGATTATGTTATAGTTTTTACTATAACTACCCATAAAGTATAACTTTATGGCATAACTACTAAATAAAAGTTAGTAGTAAGTACATCTACATTTGTAAAAGAATGTAGCACAAAATGGGTACTAGCAAGACATTCATATAGATTGTTTGTCGTGCTTATCTATAAAAAAGAAAGTTAGAAGCTAAAAAGCCCCTCTTTTAGGTTTCCATACTTTCTTTTTTTTTACCCAAAAATAAAAGAAAGGAGGATTTATTAAAAAAATCTTTTACACAAAAATAATGGAAGGAGATTTTAAATTATGAAAAGTGGATTTGATTTTGAATTATACGAGACACTTTTTACAAATTGTTTTATTCTTAGTTCAAGATATAGCAATGGAAATTTACAATTAAGTTTGTTTGGAATGGACCTAACTACAAATGAAACAACACATTTTGCTGATATTACATTAAATCAAAATAAAAGATTACTACAAGAAAACGAAATTGTAGTAGACTGCAAATACAAACCTACAATGATACCTCAATTAATTAAATTCGGCATTTTAAAAGAACAAGTTGGTATATGTGTAATAAAAAACACATTATATCCTATTTATACTATTGATAAAACAATAGTAAATCAAAAACAATATTGTATGCAAGAATTGGTTGCTGCATAAAAGAAAGGAAGATTAAAAATGAATCAAGTAAAATATTCAAATTTACCATTAATTCGGTAGAGTTCAACATGGCGAACAAGTCCCAACAACTAATGGAGGAAAAAGAGCAAAGGAATTAGGACATTTTATTGCAAGAATAAAAGATGATTATATGCAAGGATTCTTAAACAAATTCAATGAGCAATATATGGGAAAACAATATATTGAAATTGAATTTTGTAACGAAAATCCTTTAAGTAAGAGATTTGAAAGGAATAATCAAGGAGGAAAAGTTTGTTATTGTATGGAAGGCACTACAACAGGAAAACAGAAGACTAAAGATGGATGGAAACCAATAGAATGTAATGAGCAATGTCAATATAGACAAAAAGATAAGAAAGGAAAATCAGCTTGTAATAGAATTGGTTGGTTAAAATTTTTTATTCCATCAATCTGCCAAAATCGAATTTGGTTGATGAGAATCACAGGACAAGAATCAATTAATAGATTAGATGCTTTTATTAATTTAGAAAAAGCACAGGAAAATACTTTAAAAGGTCGTTATATTTTATTTTTAAAGCAAGAAGAACAAACCAGTAAAGCAACAGGTAAAAGTTACAATAATTATATTTTAGATATTGTAAAGAAAGAAGACTTTATTTTCGAACCTCAAATTCCACAAACTAATCAAAAACAAGAGGAATTATCCACAAAAACTTCTCAAAATGTGAATAACAATATAGAACAAGAGCAACAAAACACAGTCTCTAAACCTGTTGCTACTCAAACAAGTAATGTAGTAACTAATAAGGCTGAAAATACAACACCAAAAGAAGAAACTAAACAGAACAAAAATGAAACTAATAATGTAACAGAAAACGAAGAAACAATAAAGCCAAAGAAACAAACTAAAAGTAGAACTAAAAAAACTGAAGACAAACTAAAAGAAACAACAATTGAACAGGAACAAGAGACTGATAATTACTATATATTTGAATCTTTATCTAGTGAGAAAATACAAACTAAATTAGGAACAAAAGACTATACAGTCGGAAAATTTTACGATGTGCAAGATAAACAACACAATATTATAGTAAAACCTGAATATGCAACTGAATTACAAAACTGTGAATTAGGTACATTAGTAGAATTTACAGAAATTAAAGAAATAGAAGGTCGAAAGTTTGCACTAGGTTTAAACTTTATTTCAAAAATGCCAAAAAATATAGCAGCATAAGAAAGGCACTCTTATACTACTAGTTATTCACAAATAGCCATTGGCTTTAATTTGTATATATTATAACGAATTAAAATATAAAAGTCAAGGCTCAAAACAGGAAAAGGAGATAGACAAATGCACAATGAGTTCAAAAATGGTAATAAGGTTTTTGTAGATGGACCCGGACAAAATAACGGAAAATACTATCATAAAAAATTGGCAATAATAATAGAACGAGACCCCTATTATTTTGATTATCATGTTCGATTTAAAGATGGTACAGAAGATTGGATTTTATCTCAATATTTACGAAATCCTTATACTAGAAAGGATAAAAAAAAATGAAATTTAATTATATTAAAACAATTCGGTTTTAGAAAGTACAAAAAAGTATTTGAGACAAATTTATACGATATAACTAAAATAAGTGGGAAAAACAGATCTGGTAAAAGCAATATTTTATTTGCAATTGTTAATATTATTTTAGGCACAAATTTAACAGGCGATGAAAAGGCTTGTCTTATCAATAAAAAATGTGATGCTTCATACGCAGAATTACATTTTACAGATAATCAAGAACATAATCACATACTTATTCGTGGTAAACACAGATTTGATAATAAGAAGAATTTTATATCATTAGATGGTAAAATGGTAACACAAGCTGACTTAATGAGTTTTTTTAAAGATAAGAAATTACTTCTGTCTATTTTAAATCCTTTTTATTTTTTAAGTAAAAGACCAGGAGAACAAAAAGAGCTAGTTGATAAATACTTATCAGATATAAAACCTAAAACAATATTTGACAGATTAAATGAAAGACAACAAAATCATTTAATTGAAAAATACTTTTATGTATCTACTAGAGAAATATACTCTTTATTAAGTATTGAAGAACTGAAACTTATCTATAATGAACACAAATTACAATTAATTATAGGAAAAGAATTTACAGAACTATCATATAATGAAATAAAAGATGCTATATGTGGAAATATAAAAACTCTAAAAGGTACTAAATATTATCAAATGCTTACAGCAAAGGAAAAAGAAGATTTTATAAATCTTAATATTCCTAATATTTTTATGGATATCGCTTACAACAATTTAAGTACAGAGGAACAAGAAATTTTAGAAGGTGTCCCTAGAGATATTCCTACATATATTTACGAATTAAATCAAAATATAAAAGCATCAGAACAAACAATTACCTCATTAAATGGAAAAATAGAATATGCACAAAATATTGTAAATGAAAAGCTACCTTCGTATAGTAAATTTGAAAAAGATGTTGAATTATCATTAGCAAGACAACAACTTGCTTTTTTAAATACTAATCAAGATATTGTAAATAAGGAAAAGCAAAAGCAAAGTGTTGATAGTTTAGAAAAAGATATTCTTAATAAGGAAACTGAAATTGCAGAGCTTGAAAAACGTATGACAGAAGGAAAGAAAAAATATCTGTCAATAAAAAATGGAACTGTTTGTGATTGTCCTACTTGTGGTCAACATATTCAAGATAGTAGCAAAATAAAAACAATAGAAAATATGAGAAAAACTTTGACAGATGATTACAATAGGAAAAACTTATTGGATACTCAAAAGAAGGATTTAAGTTCTAAATTAATGGTAGAAAGTTGTAAATATCATGCACTAGAAGGAGAAACAACAATTGAAAAAAGCAAACAAATTGCTGTTATAGAAGATAAAATCAAAAAGCTAGAAAATGAACAGCTAGAAATAGAAAAAATCAATAACGAAATTAGAATAAAAGAAACTAATATCAAAAATGCAAAATTAGATATTCAAAAATTTAGTAGTGAAATACTATCTCATAATCAACTAATAGATAATACCAAAAAAGCAAAACAGATAGTACAAAAGTTATATATATCGTATATTGAAGAAAAAATGAAACTTGCTAAACAATACTTAAAAGATGTTAATATTAAGTTTTATTCTGTTCTAAAAACTACTGGAGAAATTAAAGACGATTTTGTAATTACTTATAAAGGCTCTCCATTAGCTGATTTATCTCGATCAGAAACAATTGCAACCGCTATTGAATTTGCTAATATGTTCAATAAAATTGGGCGAGTAAACTTACCTTTATTTATTGATGACTACGAATCTTGTGCCGACTATAACTTTGTTGAGGAATATTCAAAAGATACACAAGTTATTGTATCACAAGTAGCAAAAGGTCATTACTTAACAATTGCAGACGCTAACAGCGATAACTGTACGATTATCAAACCAGTGATAACAGGATTTAGAACCATGAATATACACAAAAATAATGTGGCTGATATTCAAAAGGCTGCATGAATGGAAAAGGCAGAAATATCTGTCTTTTTCTTATTCTATTTAAAATGAAAGGATGAAATACATATGAGAATTAAAGTTTTATTAGTAATACCAAATCAAGAGGTACAAGTAGTTAAAATTCCACCAAGTCTAAAATTTATTAAATCATTTATTGGAGAAAATCTTTTTAGATTAAAACTAAGTAAAAATACATTGCTTATAGCCAATAAAAATGCTAATATAGAGGATTTCAATAGAATTGTTGGAGGAAACATTATCTTAGGAACATTTTTAGTCATTTCTATAAAAAACAATTGTAGAGTTAGTATGAAAAAGAAAGATGTTAGGAGATATACTAATATGTTCAAATTGAGGAAACACAAGAGAAAAATAGATATGTATAAGGAAGAATGGCTTGAAGAGTATTACTCAAAACAAAGAGAAAGAAAACAAAAAAATACTGAAAGAAATAAAAAAGAAATCTTTAAAAAAGCAGCATAAAAAGGAAGGATGAAGAAATCATGAATAAATATGAAACAATTTTTTTAATGAAAAATACTCTTACAGAAGAACAAAGAAACAAAACAATTGATACAATAAAAAATTATATCAATGAAAATGGAAAAATAAATAATACAGAGGATTTAGGCAAGAAAACTTTGGCTTATGAAATAAAAGAGCATAAACAAGCATACTACTATCTAATTGAATTTGATGCTACAGTTGAAGCAATAACAGAATTAGAACGAATGTATCGAATCAATGACGATATTCTAAAATTTATAGTAGTAAGAAAAAATGATTAAGGAAAGGAAGGAACAAAAAATGAACAAAACTATTTTATTAGGAAGATTAACAAAAGCACCTGAAATAAGAATGTCTAGTGCTAATAATGATATGTTACTAGCAAACTTTACATTAGCTGTTAATAGAAACTATGTAAAAAAAGGAGAAGAAAGACAAACTGATTTTATTCATATAGTAGCATTTTCAAAATTAGCAGAATTTTCAGAAAAGTATTTGAAACAAGGATTACAAATTTGTCTATGTGGTAGACTACAAACTCGTAATTATGAGGATAAAAACGGAATTAAGCGTTACGTAACAGAGGTTATAGCAGAACAAATTGATTTCGCTGATAGTCTAAAAAAAGAAGATGATAATACTTTAAATTCTGATGAACCCGTTAATACACAAGAAAATGCAGATACAAATATCAATCAAGACGTATTCCCTAGCGAAGACGATTTGCCATTTTAATCAAAGAAAGGAATAAAAAAATGGATACATATAGAAAATATACAAAAAATGAATTATTAGAAATTCTTAAAAAAGATGGAATTTTATTTGTTAAAACGAATTTAGGAAACAAATGTATTATTAAAAAACATGATTTAGCAGATTTCATTATTCTTGAAGCTCAAAGAACGGGACATGCTGTTGAAATGAGTTTTTTTATGCCAGGAATTAGTGGCGTAGTTATGAGTACTTATGGTTGGTTTTTAAACAAAGCAAATCCTGTTTTAAGAGAAGAAATAATTGATAGGCTAGTATTACTACAAACAACAGAAAAAAAGCCTAAAAAAGTCAAAATTTTTGATACAGACATATTTGAAAATATGCTTGATAACAATGAGATAGACAATGATATTCAAAATTACGATGAACTTTATGGAAAATATGAAGAAGCACAATATATCTAATATAAAATGGAAAGGAGTATAAATATATGAAAATAGCATTATATAGTTCAACAGATTATGATTTATTTGATAAATTTATAGAAACGGCTAAAAAATATGCTAAAGACAACAAAATTATTTTAACAACACACCAACAATTTGAAGATTATTATTATGCTAATTTTGAGGTAGATTCTTTAGATTTTCTTCCACAATTAGAACAAGATTTACTTAAAATAAAAAGTTCAATAATGGGGCTTATTTTTAGTACCATTGAAGATGGTACTTATGAAATAAATATTTATGATGGTTATTTAGATTAATAAGGAGGAAGATTAAAATGGAAACAAATATAATAAGTGTAAAATATGAAGATAATTATATGCCTAAAACATTTAGTGGTAAACCATATAGTTATTACACAACAATCCCCGTTGAAGTTGGCGATTTAGTAATAGCACCAACAGCAAATGGAGATAAAATTGCAAGAGTATCAGAGATAAACATTCCAGAGTATAAAGTAGAATTTTTTAAAGCATCTTTGAAATTAATAACAGATAAAATTGACAGAAAAAAATATTTACAGTCAAATGAAATACTAAAAGAGGTTGCTTAATATGACTGGTATTGATATTGTAAATATTTTAATACCAAAGTTACTGGATATGGATTTTATTGTTCACAGATACGATGCTTATTCAACAGTTCTATTTACTTAAAATCAAATTAAAAGATTTAAAAAAGTATCTTAATTTGAAAGGAGAAATTTATGGAAGGGATAGAAAGATTAGAAACAGAGGTATTAGAAATGAATGATTCTAGTGTTTCTGCAGTATTTAATTATTTAAAAACGAGAAAGGATTTATATGAAAAATTTAATAATAAGGAAAAGTCCATAAAACAAATGTGGGATTATATATGTGATAAAGCTAGAAAAATGTCAAAAAACAATGTAGCAGTAGTACAAGATAATCTTGTATTTATATGGGCTGTTAATTACTTTACTAAAAGCAATGAAGAACTAGGAATAAAAGGAAAAAAGTCTAAAAAGGTAATGCCACCTTCAGCTGATGAAACAATTAAAGAAATTAATAGAAAACACTACGAAGAACAAAAAAAAGCCGAGCAAAAAAATGATACAGATAATCAAATATCAATGTTTAAGGAGGATTAAAAATAATGGGATATATAAAAGTTGCCTATCAAAATATTTTGAGGCAGTTAGACTATTATTCAGAGCTTCCAAAAGATTGGAATGAATTTATAAAAGAACAAGAAAAATATCATAATTTAATTATAAAATCAAATAAAAATAGATGTTTTTGTACTAATTGTCATCATCACTTTATAAGTAATAAAAAGATAAAAGAAGATGTAAAATGTCCTAATTGTCATAATAAGTATTTAATTAAAAGAAGTAATTTAAAATATTATGAATTTAAAGACTATTTTTCTATTTTAGACAGAGTAGATAACACTTTTGTTATTAGATATTTTGAATTAAAAACAATTCTTGATGCTATGCACGAATCTCATTCTTCTGTTGTTGAATTTGCAAGAGAAATACCAGCTAATAGTTATTATAGATATGTTTTTGTAAATGAAAAAGTTTCAAGATGTCAATGTCATATTTATATCAATCATAGTGATTTTTATAAAACAGATAAATGGAGAGAATATACAAGAAATTACTCGATAATAGATTATTCAATAGTATTTCCTAACAATATAAAATCATTGTTAAAAGATACTGAATATAAATATTCTTGTATATGGGATATAGCAAAACATTCTACTTATATTGATTTAAAAGAACTATTAAAAAATAAAGATGATTATGCTATCAACCGAATTGAACTTTTAGCAAAAATGAAATTATATAATTTAGCATTAAGAGCAAATGAATTTAGTAGTCATGGATCTTTTCAAAGTATATTTGGTGTTTCAAAAGATTATTACCCATTTATGAAAAAATACAATATTACATATACACAATTAAAAATACTAGAGTTATTAAAAGAGAAAGATATTAACAAAATAAGATATTTAGAAAAATTTGTAACTTACGGTGAAAGCATAAGAAATTTAGAAGAGATTTCACAATATATTAGCTTAAATCGTTTTATAAAATATTGTAAAATGCATCGTGGAAAAGTAAAACCTTATTTATATAAGGACTATTTAAGATTGGCTAAATTACTTGGTTTTGATTTGAAAAATAATAGATATGCTTTTCCAAAAAATTTAAGAGAAGAACACGATAAATTAGAAAAGCAATATGAAATTCAAAGTAAAAAAATAATCAATGAAGCTATTATTAAGAGAAGCAAACAATTATTGGCTAATAAATATAAGAATAATAAATTTATTATATTACCAGCACGTACTCTAAATGATTTACAAGACGAAAGCAAACAACAAAATAATTGTGTAAGAACATATGCTGAACAATATGCTGAAGGTAAATGTGATATTTATTTTATGAGAACACTAGATAAACCAAAAAAATCACTTGTTACTGTTGAAGTACAAGATAATGAAATAGTACAAAGTAGAATAAAAAACAATAATAATCCAAATGAAAAGCAAATACAATTCCTACAAAAATGGGAACAAAATGTACTAAAAGAAGTAGCTTAAAAATTAATAGGAGGATTAAAATAATGAAACATAAATCAAATAAAAATAATGAAAATAAGACAAAAGAAATCTTTGAAAAAGTTGTGAATTATGTTCAAACTATTGTTGATAATGGAGAATATGAGAAGTTTTTAAAATTTCAGAAAAGTTTTAGAGGTTATAGTTTTAATAACCTTATTTTAATTTTTTCACAGTTTCCTGATGCTACAAGAGTTGCTGGAAAATCAAAATGGCTAAAACTAAAAAGAGAATTAGTACCTGGAGCAAAAAAAATATTCATTATTGCACCAATACCAAGACAATACAGCAAAAAAGTCAAAAAAGTTGAAAATGGAGAAGAAATTGAAACTATTGAGACATACCAATATAACTATTATCGATATGTTAATGTATATGATATTTCACAAACTACTGGAGAAGAACTACCTTTAGAAAGCCATAATATTAATGGAAATGAAATGTCAAATTTTTACCAAAAACTAAAAAGTTTTAGTCAATTTCCAGTCTATGAAAAAGACTTAGAAGGTAGTCTAAAAGGCTATTATAACCCAACAAAAAAAGAAATTGTACTAAAAAAATCTTTGTCAATAGACGATAAGACAGCAGTTTTATTACACGAACTAGCACATGGACTTTACGATGACTTTGATTATAAAACAGATAGAAATTTATCAGAGGTATTTGTTGAATCTATTGCCTACATTGTAGCAAACCATTTTGGACTTGATACTTCCCTTTGTAGTTTTAATTATATAACTAAATGGGCTAAGGGCGAACCGAAAATTGTGCTTGATTTAGGTAGTAAAATCCAAAAATATGCTAATCAATTTATAAAGAATATTGAAAAATTTGAAATGCAAGAGTTTCAGCTTGTAGCATAGAAAGGATGGAAATATGCAAAGTATTGTTAGTTATAAGGATAGAGGAAAGTTTGGAGATTCTAAATATAGAGGTAATTGTACTGGATATATAATAAGGGATTTAATTGCTCAATTCTACCCTATTTCCAAACCTAAAAAATTTGTAGAAATATTTAGTGGTAGTGGTACTGGAAAAGATGTTGCTAAAAGTTTAAATATAACTAATAGTCTACACTTAGACTTAAACAATGGATGGGATGCTTTAATAGATGAGATACCAAGTGGTAGCGACTTTATTTTCTCCCATCCCCCTTATTGGGATATTATCTCTTATGAATCTCAAAGAAATTGGTATTCTAAAAACGATTTATCAAATCAAATGCCTTATGAAGAGTTTATCAAAAAATTAAATATTGTAAATGAAAAAATATATCATTCTTTATTATATGGTGGTCGTCATGCTATTTTAATTGGTGATGTTAGAAAACAAGGGAAATATTATAGCATAATTAAGGATATGGATTGGTTTGGAGAGTTAGAGAGCCATGTTATAAAAACACAATATAACTGTGTTTCTGATCATAAAGTGTATGCCAATACAAACTTTATTCCAATAAAACACGAGCATTTACTTATATTTAAGAAAAATCGTGTATGGTTATTTAATAAAACTCATACAAGTACAGTTCAAATAAATATTATGGAAGTTACCAATATTACTTGGCGTGATTTAATACAAGCTACTATTCAATATTTAAAAAATAGAGCTACTATTGATGAGATTTACAATATTTTAGAAAAATCTAAAAAAGCACAAAATAATAATTATGTAAGAGAAAAAATAAGACAAACGCTAAACAATAACCCAAACTTTAAAAAAGTTAATAATAAATGGGTATTGTGTGTAGAATAGAAATATGAATACTATGCAGATAAAAATGGATTTACAGAACGATCTATAAAATAATATTTAGAAAATAAAGAACTTGTAACTAATCAGGTTCTTTTAACTTTTTATACGAGGAGGAAATTATGAAATATTATGATAAAAACATATATGAAATAGAACAAAAAATAAAAATAGAATTATTTACACTATTAATATTTGTAATATCTTTTCTATTAGGGGTATTTATAGGAACTTCAGATGTGAATTATAAACAACAGCAAATTAAACAATTACAAATAGAAATAAATAATTTAAAAACAAAATAATTGGGAGGTAATTATTTATGCCAAATATAAATACAGAAAAACTAGAAATAAAATGGGAAAAATCAAAAAAGAAAATAAATCAACTATTAGAGACAAAAGATAAGTCCACTGTTAATATGCTAAAGTTTTATAAATTATATATTAATTCTCCTTATGATAGAACAGCAATGAATTTATTTGAACTTGCTTTTAGTAGTTGGTATAAAGAAAAAATGGAAGGATGATTTTTAGTGAATAAATTAGATTTTCAGGAAATTCAGCAACACATAAATATATTAAATGTTGCTTACCACTTATGTTTAGAAATAGTTAATCAAAAAGGCTATGAATATAAAGCTATATGCCCTTTTTGTGGATACCATAATAAATTAAGCAAAATACCCACTCTATCGCTTAATTTGGAAAACAACAAATATTGTTGTTCTGAATGTGGAGCAAGTGGATATTCTGTTGGTCTATATGCTAAAATGCGAAAAATAAGCAATGATAAAGCATTTAAAGAGTTACTTGAAAGGGAATGTTTTTCGCAAGATAGATCATTATTAGAAATAAGACCTATGAATCAGTTAGCAGATATAGAAATCAGAGATAAAATTTATAGAGATTTCTTAAATATGTTAAGGCTAGAGCCACAACATAAAATGTGTCTAAGAAATATGGGCTTTTTAGATAGCACAATAGAAGATAATTTATATAAAACTATACCAAAAAACTATATTAAAAGAAGATTAATTTGCAATAGGTTATCAAAAAAATATAATTTAGAAGGAATACCTGGAATGTATCAGGAAGAAGATTTTAAATGGATATTTAGCAAATATAATGGTTTCTTTATACCTGTTTTTGATTCAAACGGTTATATTCAAGGACTATCAATTCATTTAGACAAACCCTATAACGACAATCAAGACATTTGGTTTTCTAGTAATAATAAAATCAATG
>CAOJZE010000013.1 GCA_948466095.1 uncultured Clostridium sp. | reverse complement strand
CAAGGCCTTATAGGCCTATATGAAAATCCACGGGTTCTACCCGTGGATTGTTATTTAGTTTACATTATTTTATGTATCATTTATTGTAATGAAAATAGAATTATGATATACTTGAAAAAATAAAATAGGAAGAAGGAAGATAATGAAAGTTACATTGATTCAAATGGATTCCACTGAAACAAGAAAAGAAAATGAACAAAAAGCATTAAAATATATGAAGCAAGCAGTATTAACAAAAACAGATATTATTTGCTTATCAGAATCTTTTGTCTATTGGGGAAAAGAATATGAGCAAAGATGTTGTACGCTGAAAGATATAGAGAAGTATCAAAATTTTGCCAAAGAGAATAGCGTAAATCTTATACTGGGAAGTGTTAATTTATTAGATGAAAATTCCAATAAAACAACTAATACATGCTTTGTTATCAATAGAGAAGGAAATATCGTACATCGATATGATAAAAAATATATGTATCAAGTGAAAAAAGTAAATTTGATGATAGATGAAACACAAAGAACAATTGCACGGAAAAACAAATGGATTATTTGAATTAGATGGTGTAAAAATGGGAGTAGGTATATGTTTTGATTTAAGATATCCAGAATATTTTAGACAATTAATCAAAGAGGGAGCAGAGGTGATATTTTTACCATCTCATTTTAGAAAAGCAACAGGAGAAATCGCATGGAATGTATTAACGAGAGCAAGGGCAATTGAAAATCAAGTGTATTTTTGTGCTTGTAATCAAACAGGAGAAGGAAATTGTGGCAATACCCAAGTGATTTCTTATGATGGTAAGATAATGTCTAATATAGAAATAGAAGAAGGAATTATAACACAAGAACTTAATTTAGAGGAACAAAGAAAGTACAGAAGAGAATTTCCAGTATTAGAACAAATGAAATAAATTATTGTAGTTATCATGAAGATAAAGGAGATAAAAATTAATGATAATAAAGTCATATAACCCAGCTAATAATGAATTAATAGGACAAATTGAAGCAACATCCATTTCTGAAATAGAAAAAATAGTGAAGAATAGTAGAATCGCTTTTGAATATTGGGGCTACTTAACTTTAAAGGAAAGAATATCCTATATAGACAAATTATATCATGAGATAAAGTCTAAAAAAGTGGAGTTTGCAAGAGTTTTAACAAATGAAATGGGAATGCCACTATCAGAATCATTATTTGATATCGATAGTGGATTAGAACATATCAAATGGTATATCGATAATGTTGAACAGATAATAGGGGAAAAGGTAACATATGAAGATGAAAAAGAAATAGATAAAGTTATTTTTGAACCCAAAGGAGTGGTAGCTGTCATTATAGCTTGGAATTTTCCTTTTTCAAGTTTTGTATGGCAAGCAGTATCGAATTTGATGATTGGTAATACAGTAGTCATTAAACATTCAGAATATGTTCCTTTATGTAGTAAATATATTTTTAATTTAGTTTCAAGTATTCTTCCTGAAAATGTATATAGTGTTGTATATGGTGATGGTGAAGTTGGAGAAAATTTGGTAAGTCAAGATATTGATATGATTTGTTTTACAGGTAGTACAAAAACGGGAAAGAAACTATACCAAATGGCAAGTGAAAAATTTATCCCTGTTACTCTTGAATGCGGTGGTTCTGCTCCAGGAATTGTCTTTGAGGATGCGAATATAGATGATGTAATAGAATCAATATACATCAACAAGTTTGCTAATACTGGACAAATATGTGATGGACAAAAACGATTAATAGTGCATGAGAGTAAGTTTGATGAAATGTGTGAAAAATTAAAACAATATATTGAAAATAGAAAAATAGGCAATCCATTAGATGAAAATGTTGAAATGGGACCTCTTGTATCAACTATTCAATTAAAAAGATTAGAAGAACAAGTATGTGATGCCATTCAAAAAGGGGCAAAAGTTATATGTGGTGGAAAACGATTAGAATTAGACAATGGTAATTATTATCTACCAACAATATTGACTAATATAAATACGGATATGAAAGTTTGTAAGGAAGAAGTATTTGGACCTGTCATACCAGTTATTAAATTTAAAACTTTAGAAGAAGCAATTACAATAGCAAATGATACGCAATATGGTCTAGGTGGTTATGTATATACTTCAAATCACTCAACATTTGACACAGTTGTTAAAAAATTAAAGACTGGAATGGTAGCTTTAAACAATTTATATTATTTGAGACCTTGCAATCCGTTTGGCGGATACAAAAAGTCAGGGATAGGAAAAAATAATAGTGAATTCGGAATAAGAGAATTATGCAATATCAAAGTAGTTACTTATGAAAAATAAGGGGGAAATAAAAAATGGAATTAGTAAACAATTGGCTATTGTATGTAATTTTATATTTAATAATGACAACTTTATTTACGCAATTTTATAAACAAGCCACAAAGAAAATACAAAAAACAGGAGCATTAACTGTATTAATACAAATAATAGGAGGTTTAATAGCTTTTATCTTATGCCTATTTTTTAAAATTAGATTTCCAACAGATATTAGAATTTATATCATACTTGGAATTTCTATTATTTGTTATACAGTAAAAGATAGATTAGATACGAAAGTCTTGAGTGGAATAGAAGCTTCTACTTTTAATATACTCCAGCAATTATCTACCACTTTTATGATATTGGCAGGATTAGTCTTTTTTAAAGAAGAATTTGTTTTAGCCAAATTTATAGGTGCCATGTTAATTATATTTAGTAATGTATTAGTTTTCTATCAAAAAGGGAAATTTCAATTGAATAAATTTGTGCTATTAGGGATTATATCAAATTTAGTATTTACAGTTGCTTTATTTTTAGATGTCAATATATCGGAACATTTTAATTTACCTATGTATGTTTCTATTACTTTAATAGTACCAGCCATTCTAATTATGATTTTTGAAAGAATTAAACCATCTGAAATAAAGAATGAATTTGCAAATGGAAATAAAAAAGCAATACTAATAACAGCTATTACTTGGCCAATTGCTATTATTACACAGTTAAGAGCTTATCAATTAGGAAATGTAACGATTGTTGCTCCCTTTTGTGCCTTGTCAGTCATGTTAAATGTTCTTGTGGGATATTTATTTTTGAAGGAAAAGGATAATTTATGGAGAAAAATTATTTCAGCTATTTTGATTATCATTAGTATTATATTAATTAAAATATAGTAGGAGGAGAGATAGAAAATGTTCAATATCAATCATATTGCCATTAGTGTAAGCAATAAAGAAGCAAGTGTAGAATTTTATAAAAAATTTGGATTTCAAGAATTCAAGTCATGGGAAGCAGAAGATGGAAGCATAAAAATAGAAATGTTAAAGCTAGAAAATACTGTATTAGAAATATTCTGTTATCAAGAACATACAAAATTGCCAGAAACTGCTAAAAAGATAGCAACCGATTTACCAGTAATCGGAACCAAACATTTTGCACTTGGCGTAGAAGATATAGAAGAAGCTAAAAAATTTGTAATAGAAAATAATATTTGTAACGATGTTGAGCTAAAAGTAGGTAGATTAGGAAAACCTTACTTTTTTATAGCTGACCCAGATGGAATTTTAGTTGAAATGATTGAAAACGGTTAAAGGAGAAAAATCATGAAATTAGTAAAAGAGTGTCAAGTACGAAAAGTACAAAATAGTGATAAATGTGAAGTTTTAGAGTATCCATTAGGAGATAAAGAGATTGATATGGCAATAGCAAATTTAAAAGGAAGATACCCAGATAGTGGATATTGTTTGAATCAAGAGTGTAAAGAATTAATCTATGTAATAGAGGGAAAAGGAACGTTAAATAAAAGAGAAGAAAAAGTCGAGTTTCAAAAGGGTGATGTCATATTGATAGACAAGGGAGAAGCTTTTTATTGGGATGCCTACTGTACGATGGCAATGCCTTGCACGCCTGCTTGGTATAAAGAACAATATAAATTAATAGAGGAATAGGAGAGGAATTAAAAATGAATGAAAATGAAATCACAAGACCAACGGTAATGGAAATTAGTATAGATAATTTTAGATATAATATAGAACAAATCAAAAAGAGACTAAGTCCGAATACTACTATTATGCCAATCATCAAAGCCAATGCCTATGGAACCTATATCAATACCAGATTAGAGGTTATTAACGAGTTTGAAATAGTAGGTGTAGCAACCGTAGATGAGGGAGTTCAAATAAGAAAGCTTGGCTATCAAAAAGATATTTTTATTTTAAACCAACCAGCAATCAGTGAAATTAATAAAATTATAGAAAATGATTTAGTCATTGGTTTATCATCGAATAGATTTATAGAAGCAATCGGAGAAAAAAATGAAAATATAAATGTTCATATTGAAATAGGAACAGGTATGGGAAGAACGGGGATACATCCGTATAGAGTTGATAAGTATTTAAAAAAACTACCTAAAAATGTATCTGTTAAAGGAATTTATACTCATCTTTCGGTAGCTGATACAGATGATGAATATACTAAAAAACAATTAGACTCATTTAATCATGCTATAAAAGATACGAAAGATATATTAGGAGATGTAAAATATATTCATGCAGCTGCCTCAAATGCAATTATCAATTATCCAGAGGCACAGTATAATTTAGTAAGACCAGGTATGATAATGTATGGTTATGAGTCAGGAGAAGGAATACAAGAAAAAATAACATTAAAACCAGTTGCCAAATTAAAATCAAAAATAACGCTATTAAAAACAGTAGAAAAAGGAACTAGCATTGGTTATGGTAGAAGCTTTATTACTACTAGAGAAAGTAAAATAGCAACGGTTCCAATTGGATATGCAGATGGTTTTCGACGAACTTTGTCTAACAATGGGTATGTAGTTATTCATGGACACAAGCTTCCTATTGTTGGCAAAATTTGTATGGATGGATTTATGGCAGATGTAACCGATTTGGACGAAGTAAAAGTAGGAGATGATGTGTGGATTTGGGATAATGAACATATAACTTTAGATGAGGTGGCTCATAGATGTGATACCATTAATTATGAGATAATAAGTACCATTTCAAATAGAGTTCCGAGAATATTTGTATAGCAAATAAAAACGAAAAAATGTTCTATAAATATTGACTAATTAAATTTTTATGATATAATGAAAGAAATAAAAAGGAGAAGACAGTTGGAATTTTTAGAAAAATTAATTGATTTAATTCAAATAGAATATGGCAGAATTAATGAATTATGGGAGAAAAGTGAAAATTATAGAAAAATAAATTTAAAAAAATCTCAAGTGAAAAATATAGGAAAAGAAGGTATCTTTAATATTTTATTTGATTATAGAGATTATATTAATAATAATATTGTTAATTTTTCATTAAATATTCAACAAGAAAACCTTGGAGAAGTTAAGATTAGTAGTAGAGTAAAATCTCAGAACTCAATAGAATATAAGTTATATAATTATCAAATGCATCATGAAGCTGGAAACATTCCTATTAATAAATGTATAAATGATATATATGGAATTAGGATAATAACAAAAGAAGCATTACAGTATCCTGAAATAAAAGAGAAAATAGAACATAGGTACAAGAATTTGAAATGTATTGATTCTTCTAAAGGAGATTACAAAGCAATTCATATCTATTTTAAAAAAGATAATTATTCTTTCCCATGGGAATTACAAATATGGAATAAAGAAGACGAAAGGAATAATTTGGAATCACATAAAAAATATAAACAAGATTATACCAAATGGGAGAACGAGAGTAAGGGAGGAAAATAATGGCTAAGCATTTTGTTATAATGAGTAGTTCTTACTCAAAGGGAACAAGAATAGCAATTGATTATGCAAAAAAAGAAGAATTAAATACAGAATTTATTGAAGAGCAAGTAAAAAAAATAAAAAAAGCATGTGGAGATACGGTACCAATTTCAATTCATACTGTACAGACGGAAACAGAGGAATGGAGTTCCTTAGTTAAAGCCGATCAATTTTTTCAAGATGTTGAGGTAGTAAATATAGATGAATTTATAAGGTTGGTAAAAATAGATAGGAAACTACGAGGAATAGATGTAGCCAAATATATTCTTTCTAAAATACAGTGTACACATTTAAAATTACAAAAATTAGTTTACTTATGTTATGCAGAATATTTAACACAAAACAAGGAAAGACTTTTTGAAGACAAGATTTATGCTTTTCGATACGGTCCAGTTATTCAAACCGTATATAATGAATATAAGACATTTGGAGATGACACTGTGCAGGATGATGATGTATTGGTAAGAGAAATATTAAATATAATGCCAGCAAGAAGTAGAATTTTATTTGCTGATTCAGGAACAAAGAAATTAGAATGTATAGACGAGGTTATCAAAAAGTATGGAGATTATAAAGCCAGTGAATTAGTTGAGTTGACACACCAAGAAAAAACACCATGGAGTAAAACATATAGTAATGAAAACTTTCAAGAGATAGAAGATGAAACTATTTTAGAATATCATAATTATGAAAAGTAAAAGGATTTGGAGAGTTCCCAAATCCTTTTTTAAAAAGTTATTCTTTATCTGTATTTTCTAATTTTTTAGGTTCTTTTTTATGCTCAGTTACAATTTCCTTCATAGCACCTAAGGAACTTAAAGCATTGGTTGCTTCAAAAGGAATAAACACTTTATTAGCATCGCCCTTAGCCACTTCTTCTAGAGCCTCTAAAGATTTTAGTTGAACTAGTTTATCATTTGGGTCTGCCTTTTTCATAGCATCATAAACCATTTGAATTTCTTTTGCTTTTGCATCAGCCACTTCTCTAATTGCCTGTGCTTCACCGGCAGCTCTTCTGATTCGAGCTTCTTTGTCTGCTTCAGCCTCTAAAATAGCGGCCTGTTTTTTACCTTCAGCAATGGTAATTGCTGATTGTCTTTGGGCTTCTGATTCTAGAATCAAAGCTCTTTTATTTCTTTCAGCATTCATTTCTTTTTCCATGGCATCTCTAATATCAGCAGGTGGCGTAATATCTTTAATTTCTACTCGGTCGATTTTACAACCCCATCTATCGGTTGCCTCATCAAGAACGACTCTTAATTGATTATTAATACCATCTCTAGAACTGAAAGTTTCATCTAAATCCATTTTACCAATAATGTCACGAATGGTTGTAATCGCTAAGTATTCAATACCTTTCTTTAAACTTTGAATTTCATAGACTGCTTTTGCAGGGTCTGTTATTTGATAGAATACAACGGTATCAATTGTAATGGTAACATTATCTTTTGTAATAACACCTTGAGGTGGAATGTCCATCGTTTGTTGTTTTAAACTAACCACACTTCTTACATGGTCAAAAAATGGAATGATAATGGTAAGACCAGCATCTGCTACTTTGTAGAACTTACCTAACCTTTCAATAATATACACCTCAGATTGTTTAACGATTTTGATAGACATAAATGCTATTACTAGAATAATAACAAGTAAAACTAATAAAAACCACATAAATTTTTCCTCCTTATCAAATTTATATCAAATTAATTATCTTCTGTTAATTTAGTTTTTGAAGGGGTGCAACAATTGCTTTAACACCTTTTATTTCCTTGATTTCTACTTCTGTACCTTGAGGAATATTCATATCATCTAGTCCAATGGCAGACCAAACTTCTCCACCAACTTTCACTTGACCAAGAGATTGAAGAGAATCAATATCTTTTGTCACAATTCCTATTTTCCCAACAGTTGAATACACATTGGTTTGAATGGCATTTTTATTGCTGGCAAATTTTTTGACAAATGGTTTGGTCGCAAAAATTAAAATGGTGGAAGATATGACAAACACAGAGGTTTGCATAATTACATTGTTAGTAAAGAAACTAACAACCATAGCTAGTAAGGCTCCTATTGCAAACCAAAAAATTAGAAATCCTACTGTCATGATTTCAATGATTAGACAGATACCTGCCATAATTAACCAGATTTGCCACATGAAAAATTCCTCCTTTGATTACAACTGTTACTATTATAGCATATATTGGTAAAAAAGGAAATACTTTTATGTTAATTTTGGAAAATAAATGATAAATGAATAAAACAAAAAAAAATGCACATAACAATAAAAAGATAAATAAAGATAGAAAGAGAGTGCATTTTTTATGGAGGATAAAACAAAAAAACAGGAAAAAGAGAAACAAGTAGAATATGGGATTGCAGAAGTAGGGGAGGATGCTACCAAATATGGAGAATTTATATCTTCTTACTTTGCGTGGGTATCGTTACCAGAACAAAAAGAAAAGGTAGAGGAATTACAAGATATTACTAAACAAAAACAAGATGAGATTGAAAAATAATAACAATAATTGTGTTAAAAAGGGAATGAAAAAGAATTAAAAGGCAACGAAAAAGAGAGAAAAAATAAGAAAAGAAATTGAAAATAAAATAAAAAGAAAGAAAAAGGTCAAAGAAGGTCAGAAAATAGTCTTGCAAAAATAAATAGAAGGAGTATAATTAGAGTGTAGGTCAAAGAAAGTCAAAGTCAATCTGAGAAATAAAAATAAGACAAAATTAAGAAAGACAGGAGATGAAAGAGATGAGAATGTCAGATATGATAGAAGAATTCATCAAAGAACTTTTTGATGAAGAAGATAGCATAGAAATACAAAGAAATGAACTAGCAGAACAATTCAAATGTGTACCGTCGCAAATCAACTATGTGATAGCAACTAGATTTAAACCATCACAAGGGTACTATGTAGAAAGTAGAAGAGGTGGAGGAGGTCATATCACAATTAAAAAAGTAAACAACACAAAATCTGACTATATCATGCATATTATAAATAATATAGGAAATGAAATAACATACAATGAAGTATATATATTGATTAGTTATTTTCTAACGTATGACATCATAGAAGCCAAAGAAGCGAAACTGATAAAAGTAGCAACCAGTGACAATGTCTTACGATTAGACAAAGACACAAAAGATAGGGTAAGAGCAAGAATCTTTAAGAATATGCTACTAAATCTAAATTAATCATGATTTTAGGGATACCCTTAGCTTGCGAGCATTAAGCGAGCTTACAGATAAGTAATACCTTTAGGTACGGAGGAAAAAATCATGATAGAAAAAATAGAAGATGATTTTTTGACTATGTTCTAAAATCATTAAAAAGGAGGAATTCAAAATGTTATGTGATAATTGTGGAAAAAGAGAAGCCAATGTGAGATATTCAGAAAATATAAACGGAAGAAGAAAAGAATTAAATTTATGCGAAGAATGTAGTAAAAAATTAGGAATTAACCATATGGATTTTAATATGCCAATTGATTTTTCTAGTTTTTTTGGAGAATTTCTAGAGGATTTTGCAACACCAGAATTCATGCCATTGCTTCATGAGATAAAAGCATTAAAATGTAATCAATGTGGCTCAACTTTTGAAGATATAGCTAATACAGGAAAATTAGGATGTGGCGATTGTTATGATGTGTTTGAAGATAGATTAGACCCCATTATTCGAAGAATACAAGGAGCGAATCGACATGTAGGAAGAGTTGGCAAAGTAATTGATAGTAAAATAGAGGAAAAAATGGCGAAAGAAACAAATGTAAAAGAGGAAAAGGCAAGCGAGCCAAAGGAAAGTAAAAAAGAAAAGCAGTTAGAAAAATTACAAGAACAGTTAAAACAAGTAATTAAAGAGGAAAAATATGAAGAAGCTGCTAAAATTAGGGATGAAATTAAAAAGATAGAAAAAGAGGGGGAATAATCATGAATTGGTATTTGCAAAGTAATGAAAATTCAGATGTAGCCCAAAGTACAAGAGTAAGGTTTGCTAGAAATTTACATGATGTTAGCTTTAATCTAACCAAAAAAGAAGAGATACAAGCCTTAGAAAATAAAGTAAAGGAAAATCTATATAACATAGGATATAGTTTAAAATTTTTCCGATTACAAGATATGGATGATATTACCAAAATGAGTTTAGTGGAAAAGAATCTAGTTAGTCCCGATTTTGTTTTAAAAAAGAATGAGATAGGTAGTATTTTAATCAATGACGAAGAGAATATTTGCATTATGGTGGGAAATGAAAACCATTTGGAAATACAAGTATTTAGTTGTGGAATGGATTTAGAAAATACCTTGAATTTAGCCATTGAATTAGATGAGAAAATAGGAGAACTATTTGGGTATGCGATTAGTAAAAAATATGGTTATTTGACAGCTTGTCCAAACAATGTGGGAACTGGTTTAAGGGCTTCTGTTATGGTACATTTACCAGCTCTTTCCAAAACAAAGAATACCAAAAAAGTGCTAGAAGCCATTAATAGTTTTGGCGTTAACATTAGAGGGGTATATGGCGAAAATACAGAGAGCACAGGAGATATGTATCAAATTTCCAATAAACAGACTTTGGGAATCACAGAAAAAGAAATTGTACAAAATCTGAAGGTGATTGTAGATAAAATTATCAAACAAGAGAGACAAGCAAGAAAGATTTTAGCAAAAGATGATATTGCCTTAGAGGATTTGATTTATCGTAGTTATGGAATTTTAAGTAATTGCAAGAAGATTTCTTCTGAGGAGACGAGGTCACTGTTGTCTAATATTAAGTTAGGTACCGATTTGGGAATTTTGAAAGAATTGACGGATTTGAAGGTACAGAAATTGTATTTGTATACAAAGCCTGCTAATTTGCAAAAATTTGTAGGTGAACAGTACGAACCGATTGAACGTGATATTAAGAGGGCAGAGGTAGTTCAAGAGATTTTGATGGAAAAATAAAAAGAGCCTCACGAGGAGGCTACTTTACTAATCAGCTAATCATTGTTAAAAATACTAACTAACATAAATGCACTTATACATAAGGAGACTATTTCAGTGTTTATATCCTGTTTTACAATGATTGATTGCTGCAATTGTGATAATGGCTATAGCTAAATAGCCGATCCCCTTGTTAATGTTTTTCATACATAACCTCCTGTTGCTACTGCCGAAATGGGGTGAGAGACAATGTCTCTATCAACAAGTTACACATAGCTAAAAGCTATACTTATATTATACCAAAATTAATATAAAAAATCAAATATTATCAAGGAACACGAAAGGAGTGATTTAAAAATGACATATAAATTTACCAACAGAGCCAAAAAGGCAATTGAATTGGCAAACGAAGCAGCCATTGAATTAGGGCATAACTATATAGGAACCGAACATGTTCTATATGGTTTAACAAAAGAAGGAAGCGGAGTGGCTTCCAAAGTATTAGGAAATCAAGAGGTGACACCAGATGGGGTAATCGATAAAATCGTAGAATTAATTGGACAAGAAGAACCAATCACAGAAACTTTAGGATTTACCCCAAGAACCAAGAGAGTCATTGAAAATGCTTTTATCGAAGCCAGAAAATTAGGTTATAACTATATTGGAACAGAACATTTATTAATTGGTATTTTAAGAGAAGGAGACTGTATTGCGGCCAGAATTTTATTAGAACTAAATGTGAATATTCCAAGATTATACAATGAAATTGTCAAAGTCATCAATGAAGGGGAAGACCTACAAGGAGAAGAAAGAGACGGAAATGTCGAAAGAAAAACGGGAAGCTATAATCAAACAACTACTTTAAATCAATTTGGAGAAGACTTAACCAAAAAGGCAACAGAAGGTAAATTAGACCCCATCATAGGAAGAAAAGAAGAAATTGAAAGAGTCATTCAAATTTTATCTAGAAGAACCAAAAATAATCCTTGCTTAATTGGCGAGCCAGGTGTTGGAAAAACAGCAGTAGTAGAAGGATTAGCTCAAAAAATTGTAGTAGGAGATGTGCCAGAAATCCTAAAAGACAAAAGAGTTGTTAGTATGGACATTTCAGGTATGGTAGCAGGGGCAAAATATAGGGGCGATTTTGAGGAAAGAATCAAAAAAGCATTGGCAGAAGTAAAAAAGGCAGGAGATATTATCTTATTTATTGACGAAATGCATACCATTGTTGGGGCAGGAGCAGCAGAGGGGGCAATTGATGCCGCTAATATCTTAAAACCAATGTTAGCAAGAGGAGAAATTCAGCTAGTAGGAGCCACTACTTTAAATGAATATCGAAAATACATTGAAAAAGATGCTGCTTTAGAAAGAAGATTTAGCCCTGTTAATGTCAATGAGCCAAGTGAAAAAGATAGTATGCAAATATTAAAAGGAATTCGAGACAAATACGAAGCTCATCATGGCGTAAAAATTACAGATGAGGCCATTGAAGCAGCAGTAACGATGTCAGTTCGTTACATCAATGACAGATTTTTACCAGACAAAGCCATTGATTTAATTGATGAGGCAGCATCAAAAGCAAAATTGAAAACTTTTACAGAGCCAGATAGTTTAAAGGAATTAGAAGAAAGAATAGAAGAAGCTCAAAAAGATAAAGAAGAAGCAGTTAGAACACAAAAATTTGAAAAAGCGGCAACTTTAAGAGACAAAGAAAAAGAATTAAAAGAAAAATATGAAAAAGAACAAAAGAGATGGAAAAATAAAAATACGAAACAAGTAACCGACATAGCAGAAGAAAACATAGCAGAGGTTATCAGCAATTGGACAGGAATCCCAGCTAGCAAAATTACAGAAGATGAAAACGTCAGACTAAAGAATTTGGAAAAAAATCTACATGAAAGGGTAATCGGTCAAAATGAAGCAGTCGAAGCAGTAGCGAAAGCCATTCGTAGAGGAAGAGTCGGCTTAAAAGACCCTAAAAGACCAATCGGTTCGTTCTTATTTTTAGGACCAACAGGTGTGGGGAAAACGGAATTATCGAAAGCATTGGCGGAAAGCTTATTTGGTGATGAAAATGCTATGATAAGGGTCGACATGTCAGAATTTATGGAGCCACATTCGGTATCTAAATTAATTGGTTCACCTCCTGGCTATGTTGGCTTTGATGAGGGTGGTCAATTAACCGAGAAAATAAGAAGAAAACCTTATTCTGTTATTCTATTTGACGAAATTGAAAAAGCACATCCAGATGTCATGAATATGTTATTACAAATTTTAGAAGATGGACGTTTAACGGATAGTCAAGGAAGAACCGTGAACTTTAAAAATACTGTTATTATTATGACTTCTAATATTGGTGCTAGACTGATTACCGATAAAAAAGCGTTAGGTTTTAGTCAAGTTAGAAGTGCAGAAGAAGATGCGAAAAAGGAATATGAGGAAACTAGAAGAGAAGTGATGGATACCTTAAAGAGAGAATTAAGACCAGAGTTTATTAATCGTATTGATGAGATCATTGTGTTCCATAAGCTAACCGATACAGAAATTAGTGAGATTATTGATATTATGCTAAAAGAGGTAACGAATCGATTGGCATTACAGAAGATAAAGGTTGAACTAGAACCAGAGGTAAAAGAACTGATTGCTAGTAAAGGAATTGATAAAAACTTTGGAGCAAGACCTCTTAGAAGAACGATTCAAAGTGTGCTAGAGGATAAGTTGGCAGAGGAGATTTTGGATGGTAATTTGAAGAAGAATAAACTAGCTAAGGTTGGTGTGAAAGAAGAAAAAATTGTTGTGAAAAAATAGAGAAGAAACTTAAAGTTTTTTCCCTATTTTTTTACACATGACAAGAAAAATTATAAATTTAACAGAAAAATATACTGTTTGCAATTGGAAGAATTATGGTTGTAATTAGTCCAGTTATGGTAATAGCTAAACCGCTAATAGCTCCTTGAATTTCTCCTAATTCTAATGCTGTGGCAGTTCCAGAACCATGTGAAGCTGTTCCGCATGCTAAACCTTGCGATACTTTATCATTTATTTTTAAAATTTTAAATATCGTTGGAGCAATTACGGCACCTATTATTCCTGATAAAATAACTGCAAATACAGTAATAGAAGATAAGCCTCCTAATTCTTCTACAACACCTAAAGCAATTGGGGTAGTAATTGATTTTGGTAATAAAGAGGTTCCTAATTGATTTGATAATCCAAAGATTTTTATAAATATCACTATTACAGTTGCATTTGATAAAACTCCTGCTAAAATACCTGAAATGATTGCAATTATATTCTTCTTTAGTATTTTGATTTGTTTAAATAAAGGGATAGCTAAGCACACTGTTGTTGGAGTTAAAAAGTAAGATATATATTTAGCTCCATTATTGTAAGTATCATAATTAATATTACATATTAGTAAAATAGTAACGATAAAGATAGTAGTAGTTAATAATGGATTTAATAAATTATTTTTTGTTTTATTTTTTATCTGGACACATATATGATATATAACAACAGTAATGACAAAGCCAAAATAAGTTGAGTTTGCTAATAGTTCATTCATTGTTTTTTACATCTCCTTCTATATTTTTTGATTTACCACTTTTACTTGTAATTTTAACTACGAATTGAGAGACCAATCCTGTAACAGATAATACTATAATAGTAGATAGGATAATAATCAGTATAATTTGTAACATTGAGTTTTGATATTCAAAGAATGTTTCCATGATTCCCACAGCAGTTGGAACAAAAAATATTAGCATAATAGATAATAGATATTCTCCAGCTTCTTCTATTTGTTCTAATTTTACAATTTTTGTACATAATGTTATAAATAATAATACCATTCCATAGATACTGGCTGGAATTGATAAAGGGAGTATGTAATTTATGATTTCACCTAGAAATGAAAATGATAATATTATCATTAATTGTTTCACATATTTCATAAAGCATCACCTTTGTTTCTTTAATTTTATGTTATTATAATATAATATTATTTGTTTTTATATCATATTAATTAGTTTTTGTCTAGTATCTTAGAAAATTTTTTAGAAATAAGAAGGTAAAGTCGAAATATAAGATTTCTTGCGACGAAAAAAGTTGAAAAACACTTGAAATAAGATAAAACATATTATAAAATGCAAATACAGTTTAATTGTATTTGCATTTTTTCAAATCTAAATCATTTTATTATTTTTCATCCGAATAACCAGCTAACCATGCAGGAGATACCCCGAAGAAATCAGCTAATTTACGAATACCAGTTGGACCAATTTTGGTAATTTGCCCATTTGCATATTTAAAAATAGTACTTTTTGATTTAAAACCTAAACCTTCAGCCATTTGATTATAAGTAAGTTTAGATTCTTTTATTAAATCTTTTAATCTTTCAACAAAAATTTCATCCAATATAAAAACCTCCATAATTCATCATAGTAAAATTATAACATTTATTTTTATTTTTGTAAATAAAAAGTCGAAAAAGATTTTTTTATAAAGATAAAAGGATATTACTATTGGATTTTATTCGATTTATAAAAAGGTTTGCTCATTTGTTTTCTGTAAGATTATGATTATTATGTTTCGATCACATTATTTTTTATTAATTATAAAGAATATAAGAAAAAGATTTTTTTATTAGGTATCACAAAAAATGAGACAAAAAAATCATCTAAAGATTGACAAAAAATAAAAGATGTAGTAAAATGTTTCCTGATAGCAAACGAAAAGGAGGAAAAATTATGGAACCAGAAATAGTAGGAAAAAGAATTAGGCAACTAATGGAAAAAAATGAATTAGAGGTAGAGCAACTAGCTGATAGAATGCAATTAAGTGTAACAGATTTAAAAAACAAATTAGATGGTAAAGAAGAATTTTATATTGATGAAATGATGAAAATAAAAACGATATTTGAATTAAGTAGTAGCGATTGTGATCAATTATTCTTTCAAGAAGAGATAAAATAGAAAAAATTTAGAAAAACAAATTTTGTAAAAACAATATTACAAAAAGATTGAACAGAAAATATTTTTGACAAAAACACTAAAAACTTAAATTTGTGTATTTTAAGTTTTGGGTGTTTTTAAATGATTTATTGAAAAAATATGCGTAAGCTTGCAAAACCCAAAAAACGTGATATAATAGGAATACTAAAAAATAAAAATGGGTGACAAAAATGTTAGAAAAGATAAATTCGCCAGAAGATGTAAAAAAATTAAACATAGAACAAAAAAAACAATTAGCAGAAGAGATGAGAAAATACATATTAGAAATTGTATCTAAAAATGGAGGACATCTAGCTTCTAACTTAGGTGTGGTAGAATTGACAATTGCACTACACAGTGTATTTGACGTGCCAAAAGACAAAATCGTATGGGATGTAGGACACCAGACCTATGTACACAAAATCATAACAGGAAGAAGAGAAGAACTAAAAACGCTAAGAGAATTAAATGGAATTGCAGGTTTTCCTAAAAGTAAAGAATCAGATGCAGATTGTTTTAATACAGGACATAGTAGTACCTCTATTTCTGCTGCTCTTGGCATGGCAAGGGCAAGAGATATTAAAGGAGAGGACAACTCGGTTTTAGCTGTTATAGGAGATGGTGCATTAACAGGAGGTATGGCTTTAGAAGCCCTGAATGATACTGGATGGAGTAAGACAAAGATGACGGTTATTTTAAATGATAATGAAATGAGTATCTCTAAAAATATTGGTGGCATGAGTATGTTACTTAGTAAATTGCGAACCAAGAGGTCTTATAACAAATCCAGTGATGCGGTTAAAAAGATGATTTTGAACATTCCAAAAATAGGAGAAGCGATTGTCAAAATAGTCATTAGAGTGAAAAGAAGTATTAAGCAATTGGTCATCCCAAAGATGTTTTTTGAAGACATTGGTTTTCGCTATTTAGGACCAGTGGATGGACACGATATAGCAGAATTAGAAAGAATGTTAAAAATTAGCAAACGATTAAATGAACCAGTTTTGCTTCATGTTTTGACGAAAAAAGGAAAAGGCTATTCAATTGCAGAAACCAACCCAGACAGATTCCATGCTACTGGACCATTTGATTTAGAAACAGGAAAAAGTAAAAAAGAAAAGAAAAAAGATTATTCAAAAGTATTAGGAGAAAAATTAGTACAGTTAGCCAGAAAAAATGATAAAATTGTTGCGATTACAGCTTCTATGAAAGATGGGACAGGTCTTACTGAATTTGCCAAAGAGTTCCCAGAGAGGTTTTTTGATATCGGAATTGCAGAACAACATGCTGTTGGAGTAGCGGCAGGTATGGCAAAAGAAGGAATCATACCAGTTGTGCCAATTTACGCTTCTTTTTACCAAAGAGCCTATGACCAAGTAATCCATGATGTGGCAATGCAAGATTTGCCAGTTGTGTTGTGTGTCGATCGAGCAGGAGTAGTAGGAGCAGATGGAGAGACACATCAAGGAACATTAGATATGTCATTTTTCCGATTAGTTCCTAATCTGACCATTATGGCACCAAAGAATTTTAAAGAATTAGAAAAAATGTTAGAATTTGCGATTGACTTAAATAAACCAGTTGTCATTCGATACCCAAGAGGTGGAGAAGATGAATATAAAATGGAAAAACAGGAAAAGTTAAATTGGGGAAAAGCAGAGATTTTAAAAGAAGGAAAAGACGTAACCATCATAGCCATCGGAAAGACAGTAGCAAGAGCCATGAAAGTAGCAGAAAAAATTGAAAAAGAACAAAAAGGTATTTCAGTTGAGGTCATTAATACTAGGTTTTTAAAACCGATTGATAAGGAAACAATCAAACACTCAATTGCGAAAACGAAAAATATAATAACAATGGAAGATGGAACGATTATGAATGGACTCGCTACAGCTGTACAAGAAATCATACAAGAAGAAAATTTACAAGTAGTCAAAATAAAACATTATGCATATCCTGACCAGTATATTGAACATGGTAGTGTAGAGGAATTAGAAGAAATTTATGGCGTGGATGAAGAAACAATCGTAAGAAATTTTAGGAAAGAATGCAAAAAAGCTACTGTTTAGCTTTTAGTACTTTTTATGAGAAAATTCATAGGTTAACAGTAATACTAGTCAAATGTGTTAATTCAAGCTGATAAAGAAAGGAAATAGGGAAAAGATGGACAAACAGCAACTATTAAAAGATTATAAAAAACAAGAGGATAAAATGTGTTTATCGCAAATATTGGACAAGATAGAATTTTCTAAAATAAGAGGGAAAATAGAATATACTGATTTTTTAGACATGTATCAAATTTCTTTGGTAGAAAATTTCTTGCGAAAAATCAAATTTGAGAATTATCAGTTATATGGGGGATATGAGGAAGCAGAAAGAAAGATTTTCATTGTTTTTCCCGATAAATATGATAAAAATATGTTGGAAAAAAACTATCATAAAATGGTAAAAATAGTAAGAATTGAACTGCCAGAAGAGGAACAAGGAAAATATTCTCATAGAAACTATTTAGGAGGCATTGTTAAACTAGGGTTGAAAAGAGAAAAGGTAGGAGATATTATAGTCAGTCAACAAGGGGCAGATATGATTACGGTAGAAGATTTTGCAGATATATTGAAACAGCAATTGCCATCACTGACAAGATTTGAAAATAGTTGTGTAACCATAGAAGAAATTTCGCAATTGAGGCAAAGAGAAATAAAAGTGCAACAAGTAAAAATTATAGTTCCTTCTTTAAGATTGGATAATTTTGTATCAGATTTAGCAAGAACATCTAGGAGTAAAGCTTCTCAAATTATTGCTCAAGAAAGAGTTTTTATCAATGGACAAAATGAGACAAAAGCTTCCAAACTATTAAAATTGAAGGATATGATTACCATTAGGGGAAAAGGTAGGTTTGTAATACAAGAATTTGCTGGCACGACGAGAAGTGGGAGAACGGTTGTCATAGTTGAAAAATATCTGTAAGGAAGCATTGCATATTGTCGAAAAAACACGATGAAATTTTCTTGACAAATGTTTTTATGGGATATATAATTTGGGTATTAGCTGTAAATAATGCATGAAAATTGTAGAACGAAAGGAGGTAGAAATATGAAACAAGAAGAAAGAGATGAATTGTTAATTAAAATAGTAAAAGGACAAGAGGAATTATTTAAAAGACAAGAAAAGACAGATGTAATTATAAATAAAATATTACAAAATCAAGATAAATTATTTAAAGGACAGGAAGAGTTATTCAAAGGGCAAGAAGACTTATCTAATAATCAAAAAGAAATGAAAGAAGAATTAACAAGACTTGGAAATACAGTAGCAAAAATAGAATATGAGCATGGAACCAAAATAGACTTGATATTGGACGTCTTAACAGGACATGGACAAAGATTAGAAGAATATAGCAGGAGATTTGAAAAAGACGAAAAAATCATAGAAATGCAAGGATATAAGATTTTTGGAATAGAACAAAAAAACAAGACCTAAAAGCCTATTTTAGACACGATACAAAAATAGGCTTTTTATCAATAAATTATTTTAATTCTACGACGGTAACACCAGTTTCACCCTCACCAAAAGTTCCCAAGCGGAAAGATTTAACATGAGGATTTCCTTTTAAAAATTGATGAATACCGATTTCTTAATTTCCCAGTACCTTTACCGTGAACAATTCTAACGGTTTGAAGCTTACTAAGAGAAGCATCATCTAAAAATTTATCGATCACAAAAATAGATTCTTCCACATTTAATCCAATCACATTTATTTCTGATTTTATCATTCTCGTTTTTGAAATAGAAGAAACACTCGTATTATTTACAGCTGAAGAACTGGTATTTTTATTCGTTTTATTGGGTAATGTTAGGGAGGCAACTGACACATTCATTTTTAAATTTCCCACTTGTACTTGAACCTCATTGGATTTAGAAATATGAGAAAGCACGATACCATTTTGTCCCAAACTTGTTACAAAAACCTCCATGTTTGGTTTAATATCCTTTGTTTGTAAAGCATTTTTTGAATCTGTTAAAGGAAGGTTAGTATTTGTCATAGGAGTGAAAGAAATCTCTTTAATCTTAGCATTTAATGTATTCCTAGCATTTTCTAAATCTTTTCTATTTGTAGAAGAAGACATTTCTTTTAGCATGTGGTTGGCATCTTCTTTTGCTTGCA
>CAOJZE010000012.1 GCA_948466095.1 uncultured Clostridium sp. | reverse complement strand
AGGAGAAAAAGATGGAAAACAAGTATTTTAATGAAGCAATGATTGGAAATAAAAGTATGTTAGCAACTTTTACAGGAAAAGGAGAAATGCAAAGGATTTATTTTCCAAACAAAGATAGTAGGCAATACATAGACTACTTTCATACAGGAGTAAAAATTAATAGTTCTGATTTGATTTATCTACATGACGATATCAATAATGTATATAAACAATATTATGATGCAGATACCAATATTTTAAATACAGAAGTGACAAATACGTATTTCAATCTAAAAATTCTTCAGACAGATTATGTCATGATAAAAGAAAATGTATTAGTGAAAAAATACATGTTTTTAAATGATGGTAAAATTGATTTAGACACATCTTTTTATATTCATTCAGAATTATTATCAGACTATAACAATCATGTGAGTTGCAAGATGGTAGATGGCGGTATGATGCAATATGCCTATGATTTTACTTTTCTGACTTTTGCAAAAGGACAAAAAGTTTCTAAACATCAAATCAATGGCAGTAAAGATACAATCAAAAGAGGAGAAATCTATGACAAAGATTACATTGGAATGTCTAATGATAGCAGTATTTGCTATGATTTAGGGGTAATTCGACCACAAGAAAAGAAGACGTTGGAAATTTGTATTACTATTGGGGAAAATAAGAATATATCAGAAATTGAAAAAGAAATGGAAAGAATAAAAAAAATAGATTTCAACAAAGAATATACGAATACAAAAGCATATTGGAGGAAATATGTGAAAGCTCATAATGGATTAAATCGAAAAGAACCAGAAAATAGTTATGAGGAAAAGATTCAAGATATTTATAAAAGAAGCATTTTGTTATTTCCGCTTTTAGCCAATCCAGAAACAGGAGGAATCATTGCTTCAGCAGAAGTAGACGAAAATTTTACACAATGTGGAAGATATGCCTATTGTTGGCCAAGAGATGCCGTATTTATGACAAAAGCGATGGATATTTTAAAAATGGAAAAAGAAACCGACAAATTTTACAAAGTATTTTGTAAAAAGACACAAAGCAAAAATGGAATGTGGGAGCAAAGATTTTTTACAGATGGAAAATTGGCACCAGCGTGGGGCTATCAAATAGATGAAACCGCAAGCGTGGTCTATGGTGTATATGAGCATTATCAATATACAAAATCGGAAAAGTTTTTAAAAGACAATTTGTCAATGTGTGAAAAGGCAATCGATTTCTTAAAACGATATGTAAAAGACTGGCTAAATGTAGAAGGAAAAGATGAGTATGATAAAGATAGAGTCCAACAAGAAATCGAAGCAAGTGTGAATCATCTAGGACATAAATATCATGTAAGCTATGATTTATGGGAAATGAATGAGGGAATTCATTTATATTCTTTAGCTAGCATTTATGCTGCTTTTGAATGTATTATGAAGATTTATAACGTGTTAGGAGATAAAATATCTGACTTTGAAAACAATCGATTAAAAGAGGAAAAAATAGTAAAAAGCGAAAGAGAACTAGAAAAATTACAAACAGAAATCAAAAAATATATGAATCAAAATATGTATGACGAAGAAAAGAAAACCTATTTAAGAAATACAGAAGACCAAAAAATGGACATTAGCATGATAGGAGCTGTCACCCCATTTCAAGTATTCAAACCAAAAGAAAAGAAAATGATAAATACCATCGAACGAATTAACTTATCCTTAAGAACCTATACAGGAGGATATCAAAGGTTTGAAGGGGACCATTATCGAAATGGCAATCCATGGCCAATTGCTAATTTATGGATGACATTATATTACCTAGCATCAGGGGAAAAAAACAAAGCAAAAGAAACCTTTGATTTTGTTGTCAAAACGGCTGGAAAGCATAGCTTTCTTGGTGAACAAGTAGATAATGATACCTTGCAACCAAACTGGGTTTTAGGTCTTGGCTGGTCCCATGCCATGTTTGTCATCGCACTAGAAAAATTAATGAACTATTAATGGCGAGTTTGAAATACGCACAAGTTGCTATAGGAACGATTTACTAATAAAAAAGATAAATGTATGAAAATGTAATTTTTGAATTTTTTAGGAATCGGTTGACAAATGTGATTTTTTATAATATAATATTTTCGCTTATGAATAAATTTGAAACTTCTCCCCGGTAGTTTTAGAATGCATTCATAAAAACCAAAAAAGAAATAGGAGGGTAATTATTACCATGAATAATACTACATATAGTGCAAAACGTGGCGAAGTTGAAAGCAAGTGGTATATTATTGATGCAACAAATAAACCACTTGGTAGAGTAGCAACAGAAGCTGCAAAATTATTAAGAGGAAAACACAAACCAACATATACACCTAATATTGATACAGGTGACCATGTTATTATATTAAATTGTAAGGATGTAATTTTAACAGGAAACAAATTAAATCAAAAAATTTATAGACATCACTCAGGTTATATTGGAGGAATGAAAGAAGTTCCTGCCAAAGTAATGCTTGAAAAAAATCCAGAAAAAGCAATGACTTTAGCTGTTAAAGGAATGTTACCTCATAACTCTTTAGGAAGGCTACAGGCTAAAAAATTAAGAGTGTATGCTGGAGCAGAACATGAAAATCAGGCACAAAAACCAGAAGTATGGGAGGTAAAGTAAAATGGCTAAAAAAGAAAATATAGTTTTCTATGGTACAGGTAGAAGAAAAAGTTCTATTGCTAGAGTAAGACTAGTTGAAGGAACTGGAAAGATAACAATTAACGGAAAAGATATTGAGGAGTTTTTTGGATTAGAAACTTTAAAAGTTATCGTTAGACAACCATTAACTGTTACGAATACAACTGCAAAATATGATGTGATTGCAACTGTTAAAGGTGGCGGATTTACAGGTCAAGCAGGAGCGATTCGTCATGGTATTGCTAGAGCTTTAAATGAAGCTAATTCAGAATATAGACCAGCTTTAAAATCAAATGGATTCTTAACAAGAGATTCTCGTATGAAAGAAAGAAAGAAATATGGTCTTAAAAAAGCTCGTAAAGCTCCACAATTTTCAAAAAGATAAAAAGATGTGGGTTTGGAGAAACGGTCAAAAACCTATATACAAAGCGGTAATCATTAGTATTACTGCTTTTTTATATGATAGGAAAGTTCTAGAAGATTCCTATCATATAAAGTATTTCATTTTCTTTTGTTCTTATCAAGGAACCACAAAATGTGGTTACCAATATGTTTATAATAAAAAAACATATCTCTATTGGTTAGTAGAGATATGATTTTTTATTTAATAATTATTTCTTTGTTGTTTTCTAGCTCTTCTGCAATCTGCACATCTTACTGGTTGATTTTCAAAACCTTTTTCAGCATAAAATTGTTGTTCTCCAGCTGTAAAAGTAAATTCTGCACCGCAATCTTTACAAGTAAGAGAAATATCTTCATAATTTGTTTCCATTATATAAACCTCCTTTTTAGAATGGATTTGAATTATTTTTTTACTTAACCAATCTAAAGAGAAGGGAAATAACCTAAAATAAATTCATATGAGTTTCTTTTTTGAAACTTAACTAACTATATCATAATAAAGCAAGAAATACAAGCAAAATCTAAAATTTTATTCAATTATTTCTAAAGCATCATTATTCCCATTAATACCTTCTAAATTATAATAAGTATTAGGAATATTGCCAACAATTACATTTTCCATTAATAAGACTTGGTTGGTAATTTCTCGTGAAATATTATCAAATGGTGTTAAGATATTCACATTACATTTTACTTGTAAATATACTCTATGTAAGGTCTGATTGATTCCTTGCGCTGTAAATTCACTCCTTAAATCTGTTTCAACATCGCCAACAGAGGTTATTGTTATTTTGACGCCAGGACCTCTTCCTGCCAACATTTTAAAACCAGTAAAACTACCGAATGGCAATCTCTATATGGTCTCTTCCTTTGTGGTCGATTTCTTCTTGAATTTTATTAGCTACGTCAGAAATAATTTCATTTATGGGTATGACATTTGACCTTATCATGGTAATATTACCATTGTTGTCTTTATCAATTGAAAATAGTTCATCATAAGTATGCTGTTTCATTACATTAGTTGCCTGTTCATTAGATACAATAGTAGCTATTGACTTTGCTCTATTTTCGCATAGAGTATCAAAAATAGGTAGTACGGCATCTAGAATAAGCTTCATGGTAGCAAAAGCTATAACTAAAATAATGAATAGTGTAGACATTTTCTTAGCTTTTTCACTTTGCATTTTTTTTCTAGAATGTATGATAATTTTAGGGATTCTAATTCTTGGTCTAGAATAAATCTTATGCATAAGTAATTCCTGTTTTAACATAGCGAGGAATAAATAGTTTTTGACCAGGAGTAATGCGATTCTCATCTTCAATTCCATTGGTTCTTACAATATCATCCACAGTACTGCCATATCTCTTAGCAATTTGCCATAAGGTATCTCCTTTTTTAACAAGATAAAGAATTAGGCTATAATCTTCAGCTTCTCTTTCACCATTTGTTTGAATTTCATTCATAATATTCATATTGGTATTTCGATACATATCTGTATTCATCATTAAATCTATGTTGCTAGAAACCATTCCGCCATCTTGAAGGATAAAATCTTGGTTGGCAACCTCTACATCTAATTTGCAATTCACATTTTCAGAATCTTCTATACCATCAATTGTATATTCAAATGGTATTTTTGAATTTCGTATCTCCATTTGTAGGTCTTGATTGGATAGCATAAAGTTGATTTCTAATGTACCAGTATATACAATGCGATTCGCTAAATTATCTTGTTTTTCGATAATAGGATTAACATCTACGTCAATTATATTTTTATTTTCTATGCCATCTATTTCTACTTTTTCTCTGATTTGCTTCATTTCGTTACGAGTTTGCTTATTGGTTATGGTAGTTATTTTCTTTTTGTTGAACTCTAAATTTTCGCAAGGACTATATAGGTCTTGAATTAGATTAATTTGTTTTTCCTCATATACAATAGCAACAACTCCCATTTCTAATTCGATATAAATGGAATGTTCTTCAGGTGCATTTGGTTTGATAATCATATTTTTGATTTCATAATCTAAATCACAGATATTTTCTTCTGTTACATTTGGTATATCAACAAATCCAACAATTGGTATTTTGGTATCAATAGAATTGACTCTATTATCTTCTGTTAAATACATTATTTTTATTTTTGCCTCTGCTTTGGCTAAAATTTTGTTGTAACTTACTTTGACATCTTTGTCGACAATTGCAATATCTGTTTTTAATATTTCGGCTAAGTTGTCAATTGTATCAATAGAAATATTGTCTTTTGTATAAATTTTGTTTTCGCCCATTCCGACCAAAGAATTAACACGTAAATCCTCTTTTAACATTTGTATGCCTTCTGCATTTTGGATATTATTTACAATTTCTACCTCTTCTTTTGCATATATCTTGATGTCTATTTCTAAAGTGGCTTTGATTCCTATTTTTCTTCCATTGATTACTTTACATTCGATAGATTTTAATTTCGTTTGTACGACAGATTCCATTCCTTCTCCTGCATTGGAAACAGGAATTATCTCTGAAAAGTCTAGACTGGTATTAATTCCTCTAACCTTGTCTTGGGAGTCATCTGCTAAATACATAATATTGGTATTAATATTTCCGTCAATTCTGACTTTTTCATCTAATACATCTTTTTTATAGATACATACAACCCCACTTGTACAAATTGTGTTTAAAATATCTGGCTTAGAATCTGGAACTATCATATCTCCTTCTACCATTATGATGTCCTTTTTAGAAGCAATTAATTTATTTACACATAAGTTTTCGTTTACTGTTTCTAAAACCATTTGGTTACCTCCTTTTTTTTTCTTTATAACATGTATATTAGGAGGTAGATAAGTTTATGACAAAAATCTGTGACAACAGGGGCGTCCCTTTTTGTCACAGATATATTATTAATAAAAAAACAGAGAGAACTCTGTTTTTTTATATTGTAGGAAAGTTCTCCTAGAAGGAGGGCTTTCTGTACAAGAAAAATATGGAAATTCTTAAATTCGTTTTTATAAAACTGTTTTTTTTCTTTTGTTTTCCACTGCTGGAGGTATTAATGGGGAATAAGAGTCTCCATCAAAAACCTCGACTTCAACGGTTCTAGTTAATACATCTGTATAACTATAAGTAACATTTCTATCATTCTCTTCATATTTTACAACGAAAATATTTGGATAGGCTTTTTCTATTGTAGCTTCTTTTTCAAAGGCTTTACTTCTTCCTAAGGAGCCTTTTACGATTATCTTTTGACCCACTTTGTCTAGGATGTCTGTTTTTAGATTTGTTATATCTGTACGACAAATCATGTAATCACCTCTCCCTCAAGATGGCTTGATTATAGCATTTTCTACGCAAATTGTCAAAAAAGACAAAGTTTTGTCAAACGTCTATATCTAGCTAATTTCAAAGGATTTAGTGTTTTTAGGCTTGTAATTTACAGTTATATTACAATTATATTACAAAAATATTAAGTTAGGTTATATTTATCTATAAATTGAATCAATTTAATTCTTTTATCATCTTTCCATTGGCTCCTATTCCACTTACACCTTTCTTTCCATCTCTTAGTTCTTTGGCAATATCATCTATTGTGACATATTTATATTTTTCGGTGAATGCAATTTTTTCTGCAATTACTAAAGGATCTAGAAAATCAATTAATATTCTGGCAGGGGAAGAGGCAAAATTTGCTCCAGCTGAAATAATGGCTTCAAAATAACTTTGACAAGCACCGAGCAAAGATAACGAGATGATTGTTAGTTTCTTGGTCAAATTTTCTTGCTTCTTTAACAGTTTGAATAAAATATTTGGAATTTCTATAATTGTAGATATTGTTATAGTCTCTTCCTTTTTTTATCATGCCATCATGTCCAGTTATAACAAGTATATCAGGATTGTATTTTTGTAATAGACGATAAATAACTCTTGGTTGTCGATATTCAGGTATGTTTTTTACAATAGCATTTAATCCTAATTTTTTATAATAATAATAAGATTTTTGACTATATTTTCTATCACCATCTAAATGTAGTATTTTTCCTGTTATGATTTTTTCTTTATTTCTACTATTTTGACTGAGTATTCCGATTTTGTATTCATCTGTATTCCTTTTTTCTTTTGTTTCTGTTATTTTACTGTTCATTTTAGAATGGAAGGTTTCTATCTTTTTATTTACGGTTTGTTTATCAACTATTTCTAAATCTTCTATATCACTATCTACTTCAATTCTGTCAACAAGTCCTTTTAAGATGGCAATTTTTTTGGGGGGTATATTGATAATATTTTTTACCATAAATAAAATATCTTTTTCATAGGATTTTCTTGCTACAATATCTCCTTTTTTAATTAGATTCATGTTATCACCTCTTAATATGAGATATTATATTCTATGTCAAATTTTGTAGATTAGTGAATAAAAATGTTGTTAATGCTAATTAAAAATTAATAGGGCTGAACTGAAGTTAAAAAAAGTTATTTCGTGTTTGCGAAATAACTTAAAAATTCATTCATCTAATTTTAAATTAGCAAATTTATCATAAAAATCAGGGATTTGTTTTTGTAGACGGACAGGTTTTAAATTAAAATCTGTAAAGCAATGTTTTGTTTCACCTACTAAAACTAGATTACTAGTATTCTTATTTGTTATATGATAACCCATCGTTAGACGAACGCCATTAAACTCTTTTACAAAAGGTTTTATTGTTATCACATCATCAAAGGTAACATGTGATTTATAATCACAATTAACACTAAGAACAGGAATCATCACACCTTGTTCTTCAAAAGCAGAATAGGGCATATCATTAGTATCTAGCATTTGACACCTAGCTTCTTCTAAAAAACGAATATAATTGGAGTGGTGAACAACTCCCATTCTATCTGTTTCGTAATAATTAATTTTTCTTTCAAAGATAAAATTCATAGTAATTAAATCCTTTCCATTTTGATTCATTTTTTACTATATTGTAGTATACCATAAAAAAGATTTCATGTAAAACTGAAACTTAAATTACGTTTACCATTATGTTGTCAATTTTTGTGATATAATCAAAAAAATTTTTCTTGTTTGTATTTAAAAAGTGTATGTAAAATTTTACTAATCGACTTGATTTCTGAAAAATAATAGTATATAGTATATGTCATAGAAAATGGGAATAAGCGGAGTGCGTTGCCACCTTGTGTTACTACATAGGCAATAAAAAATAATCATTCTGCTTTGCTAGGGGAATGATTATTGTTTCCTTCGGCAACCACTTTCGTGGTTTCTTATTTTCTGTTTTTATTGTACACAGTATCTTTGCATTTGTCAAATTTATAAATTATTTTAAGAGCCAAAAATAATAGAAATTTAATTAAAAACGTGATATAATCGAGAAAAGAGAGGAGATAATCATGTCAAAATTTGTGCATTTACATATCCACAGTGAATTCAGTTTACTAGATGGAGCCAATCGAATCAAAGACTTACCAGTAAGAGCCAAAGAATTAGGAATGGATGCCATAGCCATCACTGACCATGGAGCGATGTATGGAGCCATTGACTTTTATAAAGCTTGTAAAAAAGAAGGCATCAAGCCAATCATTGGATGTGAAGTCTATGTAGCACCAAGAAGCCGTTTTGATAAAGAACCCAATATCGATAATCGATATAATCATTTAATCTTATTGGCAAAAAATCAGCAAGGCTATCAAAATTTGAGTAAACTAGTTTCTATTGGATTTGTCGATGGTTATTATTATAAACCTCGTATTGACTTAGAGGTGTTAGAAAAGTACCACGAAGGGTTAATATGCTTAAGTGCTTGTTTAGCAGGTTCTGTCAATCAAGCCTTATTAAAGGGAGACAATGAAAAGGCAGAAGAAATTGCACTTTGGCATAAAAAAGTATTTGGAGAAGATTATTATATCGAAATTCAAAATAATGGGATAAAAGAACAAGTTTTGGCTAACCAAAAATTAATTGCCTTAGCTAGAAAATTAGAAATTCCACTGGTAGCCACCAATGATGCCCATTATCTAAAAAGGGAAGATGCCTATAATCACGAAGTTTTACTTTGTATTCAAACTGGTAAAAGAATGAGTGATATGGACAGAATGCGTTTTGAAACAGATGAATTATATGTGAAATCACCAGAAGAAATGATAGAGTATTTTAAAGCCTTTCCAGATGCGATTGAGAATACAGTTAAAATTGCAGAAAAATGTAATGTGGAATTTGAATTTGGCCATACGATTTTACCGAATTATGATGTACCAGAGGAATTTCCAACTCATTATGATTATTTTAAAAAGTTATGTGATGACGGAATCAAAAATAGATATGGGGAAGATCCATCCCAAGAAATATTAGACAGAATGGAATATGAACTTGGTGTCATTCAAAAGATGGGATATGTTGACTATTTTCTAATTGTATGGGACTTTATTCATTATGCCAAAACACATGGGATACCAGTAGGACCAGGAAGAGGTTCAGGAGCAGGTTCTATTATCGCGTATGCCATTGAAATCACAGATATTGACCCTATGAAATATGGTCTTCTTTTTGAAAGATTCTTAAATCCAGAAAGAATTAGTATGCCTGACTTTGACGTGGATTTTTGTTATGAGCGCAGACAAGATGTTATCGACTATGTATCGAAAAAATATGGACATGACCATGTGTCTCAGATTATCACATTTGGAACCATGGCAGCTAAAATGGTCATCCGAGATGTAGCAAGAGTGCTGGATGTAGCTTATGCAGAAGCAGATAGTTTGGCAAAAATGATACCAAATGAATTACATATCACCATTCAAAAAGCATTAGAGCAAAATAAAGAACTAAAAGAACGATATGAAACAGATGAAACCGTAAAAAAGGTATTAGATATTGCGATGGCATTAGAAGGAATGCCAAGACAGGCATCCACACACGCTTGTGGAGTGGTTATCACCAAAGAACCAGTTGATACTTATGTGCCATTGTATGTTCGAGATGACCAAATTTCAACCCAATACATCATGACAACTTTAGAGGAATTGGGATTATTAAAAATGGACTTTTTAGGGTTAAGAACTTTGACAGTCATTCAAGATACCATTGATTTAGTCAAAGAAAACAGAGGCATTGATGTCGAATTTGACCAAGAAATGGCGGACCCAAAAGTATATAAACTATGGCAAGAGGGAAAATCTTGTGGCATATTCCAATTTGAGTCACAAGGGATGACAAATTTCATGAAGGAACTAAAGCCAGACTGTTTAGAAGACTTGATAGCAGGGGTATCTTTATATCGACCAGGGCCAATGGACCAAATTCCAAGATATGTAAAAGGAAAACTAAATCCGGGACACAATGAATATACCCATCCACGATTAGAGCCAATCTTAAATGTAACTTATGGGTGTATGGTTTATCAAGAACAGGTTATGCAGATCGTACGTGATTTAGCTGGCTATTCACTAGGAAGAGCTGATTTAGTAAGAAGAGCGATGGGAAAGAAAAAGCTAGATGTTATGGCAAAAGAAAGAGAAGTTTTTATCCATGGACAAGTGGATGAAGAAGGAAATGTAGTTGTGCCAGGCTGTGTCAGAAATGGAATCGATGAAGCATCTGCCAATAAGATATTTGATGAAATGGCTGAATTTGCAAAATATGCTTTCAACAAATCACATGCAGCTTGTTATGCTGTCATTGCTTATCGAACTGCTTACTTAAAAGCCTATTACCCAGCAGAATTCATGGCAGCCACCTTAAACAGCTTCTTAGGAAACTTAGATAAAATACCACAATATATTGACGAATGTAAATTACTTGGTATTGAAATATTGAAACCAGAAATTAACAAAAGTGATGCCAAATTCACCACTGAATACGATGAAATTCATGGTAGTGGCGAGTCAGACCCAAAGTTGCCAAGCACAAAGCAACCAGTGACAGAGTCGCCATCACAGTCGAAAGCTAAGGTTCGTTTTGGTTTAGGAAGTATTAAAAATGTAGGAACCGTGCCAGTTAATAGTATTGTGAAAGAAAGAAGAGAAAATGGACCGTATAAAAGCTTCACAGATTTTTGTGAGAGAATAGCAGAGGAAGCGGTTAATAAAAAATGTATCGAAAGTTTAATAAAAGCAGGAGCATTTGATGAGTTTGAACAAACAAGAAGTACCTTATCAGCTTCTTTTGAAGGAATTATCGATGCGATTCAAAGTAGTAAGAAAAGAGGTTTAGCGGGACAAGTTTCCATGTTTGATTTAGGTTCTGAACAAGAAAAAGAAGAAATGAATGAGGTCAAATATAAGTTTTATGAACAAGAAGAAATGTCAAATAAAGAGTTATTATCTATTGAAAAAGAAATGCTGGGAATTTATATTTCTGGTCACCCATTGGAAAAATTGAGAAGTCAAATCGAAGCACAAGCAACCATTAATACCATGCAATTACGAGAGTTAGATGAACAGATGAGTTCACAAATGTTAATGGAAGAAGGAGTAAGAAACGAAAAACCAAAATTTGTGGATGGGCAAAAAATAAAATATATAGGAATTATTACTTCGATTAAAAAGAAATATACGAAAAATAATAAAATTATGGCTTTTGTTACCATAGAAGATTTATATGGTACAGCTGAAATCATTGTATTTGAGAATGCTTACTTAACAGCAGGTAAGAGTTTGGTAGAAGAAAATATTGTTGTGGTCGATGGCCGTTTGAGTATTCGAGAAGACGATAGTACTACCATTATTGCTAATGAATTAAAAGATTTTGGTAATCAAAAACAGAAGATTTTTACCCTTGATATTACGACTGCTAATGATGAACAAAAGGAAAAGTTAAGAGGGGCTTTGCGATATTTTAATGGGGATAGAAATAATATGAATGTACAAATTAGGATAGAGGGAGAACTAAAACCATGCGGACAGATTTATTGGACAGAGCAGATTCAAGAGGTGTTTGAAGATATTTTGGGAAAAGAAAAGGTAGAAATATTAGAATAAAAAACTTGCCAAAAAGGACGAACCTTTTGGCAAGTTTTTTATATCCATTCACCATATTTTTTCCTATAAATCTTTTTAGCGAAAATGGCTACAAAGCAATAAAGAAGAGTAATGGCAAAAATCAAGAAAATATATTTCGTAGCAATTGGTACAAATCCAAGTAAATTTCCTAAACCAGTAAAAGGAACTAAAATTCCAATGATAATCAGAGAAATAGACGAAATGTAAACGGCTTTATGGGCATTACTTTGTACAAATGGCAATTTGGCTGTACGAATGATATGCATGCCTACTAAATTGGAGGTAATGCTATAACTAAACCAAATGGTTTGAAAAGTAGCGACATCTCTTACTTGGAAAATGAACCAAAGAGAGGCAAATACAAGCATATCAAATGCCGAGCTAAGTGGTCCCATAAAAAACATAAATTCTTTTAAACTCTTGATAGAGAATGTTTTTGGCTTTTGTAAAGATTCCTTGTCTACATGGTCAAAAGGTAAAGTCAATTGTCCAAAATCATATAATAAACCTTCTACTAATAATTGGATTGGTGTTTCTGGTAAAAAAGGTAGCAAAGCACTAGCGATGACGACAGAAACGACTTCTCCAAAATTGAAGCTGGTTGCTAACTTAATATATTTCATGAGATTGACGTAGGTGCGTCTTCCTTCTGTGACACCATCTAATAATACATTTAAGTCTTTTTCTAATAAGATAATATCAGCAGCTTCTTTAGCAATATCAACTGCGGTATCCACAGAAATTCCAACATCGGAATTGGTAAGGGAAGGGCTATCATTAATGCCATCTCCCATATAGCCTACTACATTTCCAGCTTCTCTTAAAAGCCTTACAATTCTAGCTTTTTGAATCGGAGAAAGTTTGGCAAATATATTGGTTTTCTTTAATAATCGTAGAACAGCAACATCGGTTAATTTATCCAGTTTACTTCCCAATACGATATTTTTAGAGTTAATACCAACTTTATTACAAATGCATCTTGTAACTTCTGCATTATCGCCTGTTAAGACCATGACACGAATGCCAGCACGATTTAATTTTTCGATGGACTCTTTGGCACTTTCCTTTGGAGGGTCTAAAAATCCAATAAATCCTAATAATATCATATTTTTTTCGTCAGCCACTGAAAAGTTTTCGATGTTAGTAATATCATTTTTTTGACATACAGCTACGACTCGTAGTCCATCTTCATTCAATTTCTTGCTAATTTGTCTGATATTTTCTTTGATTTCTTTCGTGATAGGGGAAACTTCTCCTTTATAATCAATCATGGTACAAATGCTTAAAATTTCTTCTACAGCACCTTTGGTAATTAATTGCTTTTTCGTACCATCACTTACCACAACAGATAAACGCCTACGAGAAAAATCAAAAGGAATTTCATCTATTTTTTTGTATTTTTCTGAAATTTCTTTCATGTTATTTTCAAAAGCTCTTTGGATAACAGCTTCATCAATATTTCCTTTTAATCCAGTTTGAAAGTAGGAATTTAAAAAGGCATGTTTTAAAACTCTAGTATCTTCTTCTCCTTGAACATCTAGATATTTTTCTAATACAATTTTATCTTCTGTTAAGGTTCCTGTTTTATCGGTACATAAGATATTCATAGCACCAAAATTCTGAATGGAATCTAGCTTTTTCACAATGGTCTTTTTCTTAGACATTCGGATAGCACCTTTCGACAAGCTAGAGGATAAAATAACGGGTAATAGGAGAGGGGTAATCCCAATGGCGATTGCCACAGCAAACGTAAATGCTGTAATAATATCATGTTTCCAAGCATTTAGTAAAAAGACGATAGGTATCATGATTAACATGAAACGAATTAACAATCTACTAATGCTTTCAATTCCTTTCTGGAAGGCTGTTTTAGGTTTTCCAAGAGTCAGGGTATGAGCTACTTTGCCAAAGTAAGTAGAGTCAGCTGTTTTGATGACAATTCCTTTGGCACTTCCAGAAATCACATTAGTTCCCATGAAGCAAATGGTGTCTAAGTCGGCAATACTATCTAAATTTTCTAGTGATGTTTCGGTTTCTACTAGCTTTTTAACACTATCGGATTCACCCGTTAAAGAGGATTGTCCTACATATAAATCTTTTGCTTCAATTACTCTCAAGTCAGCTGGAATCATACTACCAGCAGAAAGAAATACGACATCTCCTAAGGTGATTTCACGAATGGGAATTTCAATTTTTTCTCCATTACGAAGCACAGTGGTTGTGGTTGCTACCAGTTGTTTTAATTCTTCTGCTGCTTTATTAGAACGATATTCCTCGAAAAAGTCTAATAAAGTGCTTGCTGTGACTAAGATAGCAATTACAATAATATTGGCATAACTTGGCGTGGGTGGCAAATATATATCGGTATAAATTAAAATAGCTACAATCCCAAGTAAAATACAATTAAAAGGGGTAAATAGGCTTTCTAAGAAATAGTGATACCACTTTTTGGGCTTGGCTTGCTTAATTTCATTCCATCCCAAATTACGAAGCCTTTCTTCTGCTTCACTAGAGGAAAGTCCTTCTTCTTTTACTTTATATTTTTTGATAAAATCTTCTTTGGGCAATGTGGCTTCTTGCCCATATAATTTAGTAACATTTACTTCGTCTTTGGTTGTATTGTTTGACAAATTAATCATCTCCATTTTTTAATTATATATCATAAAGATTATACCACTAATTTGAAAAGATTACACAAAAATATAGAAAAAAATATAAAAATATGAGACAATGGGGACAGGTTTTAGATGTCTCATAAATTGAGAAGAAAAGGGAGGTAGTATGAAAGATACAAGAATTGAAAAATTAGCAAATCATTTATTAACCTATTCCATTCAGATAAAACAAGGGGAAAATGTTTTAATTGAATTATTAGGAGAAGATGGCGTTCCGTTAGCAAAAGAATTGATAAAAAAAGCTGAAGAGTTAGGAGCCAAACCATATTTTAATATTGTGAATTATGAAATTTTACGAGTGATATTGGAAAATGCAACAGAGGAGCAAATAAAATTATATGCCAAGCATGACCAAATGAGAATGAAAGATATGGATGCCTATATTGGAATAAGAGCTAATTCAAATAGTAGTGAATTAAGCGGAATCCCAAAAGGTAGGATAGAATTATATAATAAGTATTATACCGTTCCAGTTCATTTTGAAGAAAGAGTAAAAAATACGAGATGGTGTATTTTAAGATATCCAAATGCTTCCATGGCACAAATGGCAAAAATGAATCAAGATGAATTTGAGGATTTCTATTTTAAGGTATGTAATTTAGATTATGCCAAAATGTCAAAAGCAATGGACGCATTGAAAGATTTAATGAATCGTACAGACAAAGTACATATTTTAGGAACTGGAACAGATTTAACATTTAGTATGAAAGGGATTCCAGTAGAGAAATATGTGGGAACATTTAATATTCCAGATGGCGAAGTGGCATCTGCACCAGTCAAGACAAGTGTGAATGGCTATATTTCCTATAATACAGAAACAACGTATCATGGAATTACTTTTTATAATATTAGGTTTGAATTTAAAGAGGGTAAAATTGTAAAGGCAACTTCTAATAAGACAAGAGAATTAAATGAGATATTGGATGTAGATGAGGGAGCAAGATATATTGGAGAGTTTGCTTTGGGATTGAATCCATATATGGAAAAATCAATAGGGGATACGTTATTTGATGAGAAGGTTAAAGGTAGCTTTCATTTTACACCAGGTGATAGTTTAGAAGAGAGTGATAATGGCAATCGTTCTAGCATTCATTGGGATATTGTGAATATGCAAACTCCTGAACACGGCGGAGGAGAGATTTATTTTGATGGCGTATTGGTTAGAAAAGATGGTAGATTTGTTTTACCAGAATTGGAGGAGTTGAATCTAGAGGAATATTAAAACAAAATCTTTTTAAAATCATATGATATAGTATATGATTTTAGGAAGAAGTGATTTTTATGTTTTATATTCCATCTAGTGATAATGCTAACATAGCAGTATATGAATTAAATCCAAGAGCTGATAAAACAATAGTATTAGTACATGGTTGGCCACTATCTCATAAAATGTTTGAGTATCAATTGCCAGATTTAATACAAGCCAGATATAGAGTGATAAGCATTGATTTAAGAGGATTTGGTAATTCAGATGTAACAAGCAATGGATATGATTACAATCAATTTGCAACAGACTTATATTATGTTATTTATGCATTAAATCTAATGGATTTTGATTTATTGGGATTTTCTATGGGAGGTGCTATCGTTACTAGGTATATGCAATTATATAGAGGATATGGCGTGAGGAAATTGTGTTTATGTGATGCAGCTGTTCCTTCCTATTGTAAATCCATGAATAATCCATATGGTCAAACAAGGGAAGCGACGAATCAGTTAATAGAATTGGGATATAAAGATAGACCAGCTTTGAATGAATATTTTGGAGGTATATTTTTTTATAAACAGCCTTCCAAACCTTTTAAAGATTGGATGCAAAATTTGAATAATAGTGCTTCTGGATTAGGAGAAATGAATTCTTTAAAGGCTTTGAGAGATGAAAATACATTTAAGGATTTAAAATATATTTCTGTGCCAACTGGAATTTTTCATGGAAAAGAAGACAAAATATGTCCTTTTCCTATGGCAGAGATTATGCATAAACAAATTCAGAATTCTACGGTATTTCCTTTTGAGCGTTCTGGACATGGAGCTTTTTACGATGATAAAGAGAACTTTAATAAAACTTTAATACAATTTTTAAAGGAAAAAAGATAATGCTATCAAATATATTCTCAATTTCAAGATACGAAATGCAAACTGATTTGAAAGTTCTTATGCTAAATTATAATGTGATTAACATAAGATGTAAATAGAGTTAGAATTTAGGAAAACGACTATATAATTATCAGTCCATTACAAAGTTTACAATTATATTGACTAAAGATGCATAAAATGATAGTATGTAATCAGAAAGAGAGCTGGTTACATATGGATAAATTTGAATTGCATGATTTTAATAAAAGAATAAAGTTAAATACCAATTTAGAAAATATCTCTAAAGAAATCTGTAAACATTATAAGCTAGGAAATTTTATTTCAAACACATTAATAACGATAGGATATGAGGACTATAATTTTTACTTAGATACTTCAAAAGGGAAATTTTGTGTAAAAATTTTTAGTAAAGAAAGAACAAAAGAGGATATCAAAAATTATTTGGAAAGAATAAAAGCAATAGCAAAAAGTAATGTTAGTTCTCCTAAACCTTTAGAAATAGATGGGAATATTTTCTTTTCATTATATTATCAACAAAATAATTACGATATTTGTGTATTTGAATTCATTGATGGTAAGAATTATTTTGAACTGAAACAATTACTTAGTAGTGATGTTATACAAGAGCTTGCAAAACAAACAGCATTGATAAATAATTTAGATATTAAACCAAATTTTATTTATGACCATTGGGCAATTGTAAATTTTAAAGAAGAATATAAGGAAAAAAGAAAATATCTTTTAAATGGATACAAAGCAAAGTTTGATGAATTATTAGAAGAATTTAATAAGATAAATTTTAAATTACTTCCTAAGGGATTTGTTCATGGTGATATTATTAGCACGAATGTAATGATTGATAAAAATCAAAAAGTTTGGATTATTGATTATGCTGTTTCCAATTATTTACCTAGAATAATAGACCTAGCTGTTATTTCATGTAATATGTGTTTAGATAAAAATTCGAAAGATAATACTTATGAAAATATTTATTTATTGTTGAATGAATACAACAAATACAATCAATTAACTAATTATGAAATAGAAAATTTTGGAACCTTTTACAAAATGGCTAATGCTATGCATATTTTGGAACCACAATATATCATAAAAACTGATGGTAATTCAGAGGAAAATCAATACTGGCTTAAGGAAGGAATAACAGGGTTATCATTTTTTGATGAAAATTTATTTAAAAAGATATTAACAAGAATAAGGTAAAACCATAAGAAGAGGCAATAAAAACCTCTTCTCATTAAAATTTTTATAAAATCATAAACACATGATAAACCAAATTGGTGAACATACAAACTACAATGCCACAAATAGTAGGAAGTAAGAAACTAAGAGCCGTCCATTTCCAGCTACCAGTTTCTTTTTTTATGGTCAAAAGAGTCGTAGCACAAGGATAATGTAAAACCGTAAACAACATCACATTAATAGCAGTCAAAATGGTCCAACCATGAGAAATTAGAATTTGACCAATGGAGAAGGTATCTTCTAAATTTACTAAAGAATTGCCACCCAAGTAGCACATCAAAATAATTGGTAAGACAATTTCATTGGCTGGAATACCAAGAATAAAAGCAGTTAAAATGTACCCATCTAAGCCCATTAATTGAGCAAATGGATTTAAGAAATTAGCAATTACAGTTAGTAAGCTTTCACCATTGATTCCGATATTAGCAAACAACCAAATGATTAGTCCAGCAGGTGCTGCAACACTAATGGCTCTTCCTAGCACAAATAAAGTCCTATCAAAAATAGAGCGTATTAAAATTTTTCCAAATTGAGGTTTTCGATAAGGTGGTAATTCTAATACAAAAGAGGAGGGCATTCCTTTTAAGATAGTTTTTGATAATAGCTTTGAAATGATTAGGGTAAGGAAAATGCCTAGTAAAATAACAAAAATAACGGCAATGGTGGAAACGATGGAAGCACCAAATCCTTGCATACTGCCAGCTATAAAGATGGTAGCAATGGCAATGAGGAAAGGAAATCTTCCGATTGCAAGGCACAAAATTATTGGTCAAAATAGCAATGAGTCTTTCTCTAGGAGAATCAATGATTCGACATCCAACACAGCCAGCAGCATTACAACCAAATCCCATGCACATGGTAATCATCTGTTTACCGTGTACAACAGCATTTTTTAAAGAAGCCATCCATATTAAAAGCAATTCGAGGAAGATAGCCCAAATCTTCTAAAATCGTAAAAAGAGGAAAGAAGATAGCCATAGGAGGGAGCATCACAGACACAATCCAAGTTAAAGTCTGGTAAACACCAGAAATCAGCATAGAAGAAAGCCACTGTGGACAATGCAGAAAATCAGCAGCCAAAAACAGCTTTTCTTGTAGCCAAGCAAACATAGCAAACAAAGCTTGCGAAGGATAATTCGCACCAACTATGGTAAGCCAAAAGATAATACCCAAAAATAATATCATAATGGGAATTCCGAATTTTTTAGAGGTCAGCATTTTATCAATTTTCCTATCTCGGTTAGAATAATTTTCATCTTGAAAAGTACACACTTTTCCACAAATTGTTTCTGATTGGTGCATAATGCTAGATACAATTAAATCCTTGAAATTATTTTCAAAGATATTATTTTTATGTAGTTCCAGACGAACAATATCTTTCCTATCTTCTAGGGCTTCATTATTTAGTAAATCAATGCCAACATTTTCTTCAATGGATTGCAAAATTGTTTCTTCGCCATCTATGATTTTCAAACTAATCCAACGAGATAAATCAGCTGAAAGAGAGAATTCATTTTGTAGTGTATGGGATAGTTTAGATAAGCCATCTTCAATGGCTTTGGTATAAGTGATTTTTTTAGGACTTGGATGGATTTTACCGTGTACATACTTGGTTTATGGTATTCATGAGAGAATCTAAAGTCTTCTTTTTTCTAGCGGTTGTTCCAACAACAGGAACGCCAAGTTCATCGGATAATTTTTCTAAATTAATATGTATTTTTTTCTTTTTGGCTTCATCGAGTAAATTGACACACACAACGATGTTATTCGTGATTTCCATCGTTTGAAAAACAAGGTTTAAATTTCGCTCTAAGCAAGTAGCATCTACCACAATAACTGTGCAATCTGGATTGCCAAAACAAATGTAATCTCGTGCAATTTCTTCTTCTTCTGAGTTAGACATAATGGAATATGTACCAGGAATGTCCACGAAAAGAAAGTTAGTATCTTGGTAAATGCAATTACCAGTGGCATTACTAACCGTCTTTCCGGGCCAATTACCAGTATGTTGATGCATGCCTGTTAAATGATTAAAAATAGTAGATTTTCCGACATTGGGATTGCCAGCTAAAGCAATGACATAATCACAGTTTTCTTTTAAAAAGGATAAGTTATCTACTAATAAACGATTTCCTGTAGAAGATTTGGTAAGTCCCATATATAACCTCCAAAATTCATATTTTATAGTACATAGTATGAAATAAATAGGGAAAAGTTACATTAAAAATGAATGGTAATCAAATTGGCATCTTCTTTTCGAATGGCAATTAGAGTGCCACGAATAGAAAAAGCACGAGGGTCTTGGGAGGGACTGATTAAAACAGGAGTAATGGATGCTCCTTTTACAAATCCTAAATCTAATAATCTTCTTCTTATATTTCCTTGACAGTTTAGTCTTTCAATTATTCCTTTTGTATTTAAAGGCAATTCATTTAGTGTTTTTTCTTGTTGTTTCATATCGCTTCACGCCTCCTATTATTATTATATTTTGTCGAAAAATAAATGTTACACAATAAGATTTTCTAACTGCAAGTTTAGAGACACAAAATCTTTTCTTTTTTTTAATAGCTAAATGCCAGTTAGGTGGAGATTGCGAGTTGAGTTGACGAAGGAGTGTCCCCCTATCCCTGAAAATGGGATTTTAAGGAACGTCCCTCACAGTAATAACGAATGAAACTAAATAGAAGAAAAAACGTAGTGAAATAAATAAAA
>CAOJZE010000011.1 GCA_948466095.1 uncultured Clostridium sp. | reverse complement strand
CCCCTAGTCCCCAAAAAAGGGATTTTAAGGAACGTCCCTCTATCCCCCTCGCCAATCTTCCAAATTTCTTTGAATGGCACCAAATAAATTAGCACGAAGCATAGGAATATTTTTAGTTAAAGTAAAAATGAGTTGTTTCATATCTTCTCTTTTAGAAATGCCATCCATTGGGCAAACCTTAGACATTACTTTTAAATTATTTTTTCGAATAAAGCTTTTCAGTTCTTTTTCTGGTGTGTATATCAATGGTCTAATTAACGTTATTTGAGACCTATCCATATAACTAATAGGTGAAAAAGTATGAATGCTTCCCGTATAAAATAAATTTAGTAAAAATGTTTCCAAAACATCATCTTGATTATGACCTAAAGCAATTTTGTTACAATTTTCTCGAATGGCAATAGAATTAATGATACCTCTACGCAAATTAGCACATAGAGAACATGGATTTTTTTCTTTTCGAATATCAAATACGATTTCTTTTGCATTACTTTTTTCAATAAATAAAGGAATTTCTAAATCATCACATATTTTTTGTAAAAATTCCGTATCGAAAAATTCAAATCCTGGATGAATACTAATAGCAATTAATTCGAATTTTTTAGGATAAAATCTTTGGAGAGCTTTTAATGCATGTAACATCGAGATAGAGTCTTTTCCTCCTGACAGACATACTGCAATTTTATCTCCCTCTTCTATCATCTTATATTCCTCAATTGCTTTTCTCATATGACTTAAGATTCTTTGCATTTCCATTACCTCCTTTAGTTGTTGGTTTCATCAAAGCCATGATATTGATTAAAATAATAATTAATACATCTAGCCATATAAGGAGCTTCTACGTCATAATATTCTGCTAGTTGAGATACGGTTGTCAATCCTTTTTTCATAAGTGCTTTGATTTCTTCATAGGGAAAAAATTCTTCCCAGGCTTTTTTATCTGCTTTATGTTCCATTTTTTCTATCAACTCATAGGGACTGTTCGTGCGATAATAGGCACCTGCCATATAATGTCCTAATTCTTGCATTAAGACAGTGTTTTCTGCAACTTGTCCTTTGGCTTTTTTGTCATCCACTACAATTGCTGTTACATCTTCATAATGGGCTATCATTCCACTGCTAGCGTACAAGTCGTGATTGATATAATGAATGTTTTCGTTTTCCATTTTTTTATATAATTCAGATGAGTCCATTTTTTCTCCATTGATATGTAAAATTAATTATCACTTTTTTTGTTTTCTTCATTTTTTTGTTTGGCTAATAAACCCTCTATGATATTTTTAGCGATTTCTTGGTTTTCCTTGTTTAAGCCTTTTATACCAGTAGCGAATGCGATATCTAAATGGTCTAAATCTACTTTTTGAGAATTACGGTCATCTGATAATCCCATTAAATAGTCAATAGAACAATGAAATAATTTTGCCATTTGTAATTTAATGTCATCGCTAGGACTTATCGTACCTTTTTCGTAATTAGCAATACTAGATTTTCCTTTTAATCCTAATTTTAAAGCTAATTCCTCTTGTGTTAATTTTAATTCTTTACGAAGCATTTTTATTCGATTTCCTACTATAATTTTATCTATTTCCATAACTACCTCACTTAATTTGTTTGAAACATTATATCATAATGTTCAACAAAAGTAAACGATTTCATCATTTAAGTTTCTATTTTCTAAATGATTTGTTAATACAAAATTAATAAGTATCCTTCCAAACTAAAATAGTAACAATAAGTTCAAAAATAAAAAACTTTTTTCAAAAAACTATTGACAGTTCAATTAAAATATACTAAAATAAATTTAGCTAAAAGAAAAAACAAATAATTATATAGATTTAAGAACATAGCAAAAGAATAAATAGAAAATTTTTTGCACAAAAAGTTCAGCGATAATAAACAGGAAAAAAATAGAAAATTATATTGCTTTAGGAATCAATACTAGTAAAAATAAGAGGTATTAATATTCATAGTACATACCATTTTTGACAATAATATGATAAACAATTAATAAAATAAAATAAGGTTGGTTGAGACAAATGATAAGTGATTTTAAAGAATTAAGGGAAAAACTACATAAAAGTATAGAAATGTCTGGGTTACATTCCGAACGAACAGAAAAATTAAGTAAAAGATATAATGAATTAGTAAATCTATATTATCAAAACGAGAAACAATATCATAAAAATAGTTCTATGCATGATAGTTATTTAAAATCAATTAAGAATTTAAAAAAGATAACAAAAGATTTTGTGAAATTTCCTACTATTAAAGAATGGAATTATTATGCCAAAGAAAATAACTTATTAAGTTCAGAAAGCTTAAAGTACATCAGTGGCAATAGCTGGCATGATTTAAGAAATAGAATTTCGTCTAAGTTATAAGAAAGAAGAAAAAACTTTAAAAAAATTTTCGCAGTGTTTTCAGGGTGTTGCGGATTTTTTTGTCGAAAACGGGTTTTGTTTTTTATTTTAATGTATAGTATAATACAAAGCAAAGAGATAGCTAGACCGCTAAACCTTGCTATCTCTCTAAAGTTCACACACTCGAAAGTATGCTCAATGTTAGTATAACCTTTTTGAGTGTGAAAGTCAAATGATTTTTATACGAAAGAGAGGTTTTCCTTTATGAAAAATGTAACATTGGATCGTTTTATAGAGGATAGAATTAAAGAAAATGAAAAATTATTTACAAAAGAAGAATTGGAGGATATGAGTCACAATAAAGGATATGTTAAGAAAATATATTTATTGGGGCTTATTCATGGAAAGGAATGTTACGATAAGCAAGATTGAGAGATTTTTGCGTTGACAAAATTATAAAAATAGTATAATATGTTTTCAGAATTTATGTGCTTATAGCTCAACAGGATAGAGTAACCGCCTCCTAAGCGGTCGATGGTGGTTCGAGTCCACCTAGGCACACCAAAAACAAATATTAATGTTTGTTTTTTATGAGTTGATTTGAGAGAGGGATTTTATATTCTAGACATTTTTTTTCTAACAATTTAAAATTACAAGCTATGGTTTTTAAAAAATTATTTTTATGTTTTACAACTGCAATATACATTTTATTTGCTCTTTTATATATTTCTTCTTTATTAGAATTTATATATCTATATTCTGCTGCTATTAAACTTTTATATTTCTCATCTTGTTCATTATAATTTAATAAATTTATTACGTTTATATTTTTTAGGACAGGTATCATAGCTGAAAACTTAATAATTGCTAATGGTTTCTTTTTTCTATCATAAACAAAAAAGAAACTGGGATTATTTTTATATTTTTGATAATGTTCTTTATAGGAATATAATGGAACAAAATATTCATATTCTTCAATTTTTAATATGATTCCTAAATAGGGTCTACTATGACCTATTTCATCTTTATTGTAACTTATATGCTTTTCAAATTTACTTAGATATTTTATATAATTATTATCAATAGTGTAAAACAATAATTCTTTCATTCTTCCTCATTTCTTTATAAAACATAAGGAGTACACTTTTTCAAATGTACCCCTAATTTAAAATTGCTTATTTATAAGGCTTAAGCATTACCTAATTTGAAATCGTTCTTTTTTAGGTAAGAACTTCCCAAAAGTAATCATATGATTACTTTTACATTATATTAATTATACTATTTTTTTATTCATTATGTCAATAAAAATGAAAAATTTTTCAAAATTATATTAAAAAACAAATTAGCCTCATTTGCAAATTTATTATCAGTATGCTAAAATAACAAAGAAAAAATAACACATTTAAAAGAAAGAAGAAAAAACCATGTTAGAACATAAATTCATGAAAGAAGCTATAAAAGAAGCCAAAAAAGCAGCCGACAAACTAGAAGTACCAGTAGGTTGTGTCATTGTAAAAGACGGAAAAATAATAGCAAGAGCACACAATCAAAAAGAAAGCAAAACAGACACAACCAAACACGCAGAAATAATAGCCATACAAAAAGCTAGCAAAAAATTAGAAGCTTGGAGGTTGTTGGACTGTGAAATGTATGTTACATTAGAACCCTGTTCTATGTGTGCAGGAGCCATGATACAAGCAAGAATTAAAAAAGTATACATAGGAGCAATGGATGAAAAAACAGGAGCATGTGGTTCGGTTTTAAACTTGTTACAAGATTATCCATTTAATCATAAAGTAGGAATAGAGATAGGAATTGAAAAAGAAGAATGCGAAAAAATCTTAAAAGAATTTTTCAAAAAATTAAGGCAAAAAAAGTAACATATACGACAAAAATTAGATTTTGTAGTAGTTTGCAAGGTATACAAAAATCTTAATTCTGATTTTTTTGTAACAAGGAGGAAATATGATAAGAAGATTAAAAAATATAACTCATAAAAAATATTTTCATATAATTGTCATAATCGTAATCATTGCTATCATTTTATTTGCGTTAGGAATTATTGTATTAAAATACAGTGTAGAAGGCGAAACCAACATGCCATTTCAATTATCAAAAATATCGATTATCAGTTCATCAGAAGGAATTGATAAAGAAGCTACTGATACAAGATGGGCATTTGACGTTTATCAAAGCAATGATATATTTTTATACATAGATAAAAATGACGGCTATGCCAAAACGGAGGCGATCAAATCAGTTGAAATTAGTAACATACAAATAGAATCCAAAAGAAAAGATAATATAAAAATATACCAACCAGATGAGCAAGAAGAAAAGCTAGTTTTCAAAAACAAACAGGAAAATATCGTTGAAAGCATTGTATATAAAGGAGATATGGAATCCAATTTAAAACAGCAAAAAATTTCAAATCAAGGAGGGCTAGTTGCCTTTCGATGTTCAAACGATAATTTAGCACAATATCAATCCAATGATGAAGAAATAAATCATCATGAATTATTAAAAAAAGCAGGCATAAAAAAGGAGGACTTAGAAACAAAATTGACCTTTGATTTAACCATCAAACTAGAAGAAAGAAAAGAATATAAAACAACAATTAATTTAAATTTTCCAGTAGATAATGTAATAGAAAAAGGAACAACATCTACGGAAATAACAGACTTGAAAAAATTTATTTTTAAAAGAGTAAATAATTAGTATAAATTACTTGATAAAATTGAAATTTCAGTATATAATACAAATGGTTGTGAGTTTAATCTTTGTATGGAGAGAATCCAATAAAGACCTATGAATCTTGTCAGGTCCGGAAGGAAGCAGCAATAAGTAGAAATCTTTATGTGGAGTCTTTCCATAGAGAGATTAAGTAAGCAACCGTTTTAGTATGAAGGATGTGAAAATTATGGGGTACACAGCGCTTTATCGAAAATTTAGACCACTCACATTTTCTGAAATGGTAGGGCAAGAACATATAACCAAAACACTAAAAAATCAAATCATATCCAATCGAGTTGGACATGCGTATTTATTCAACGGTGGAAGAGGGACAGGAAAAACATCAGCTGCCAAGATATTAGCAAGAGCCATCAACTGTTTAAATCCAAAAGAGGGAGAGCCATGCAATGAATGTGAAATTTGCAAAGGAGCAATTTCTGGCTCATTAACCGATATTGTAGAAATGGATGCAGCATCTAATAACAGTGTAGAAGACATTAGAAGTATTCGTGAAGAAGTTAATTTTTTGCCAACCAAAGCAAAATATAGAGTTTATATTATAGATGAGGTACATATGCTTTCAACAGGTGCTTTTAATGCTTTATTGAAAACATTAGAAGAGCCACCAGAACATGTAAAATTCATTTTGGCAACAACAGAGCCTCAAAAATTACCAGCTACCATTTTATCAAGATGTCAGAGGTTTGATTTTAAGAGAATAGCCAATGAGGACATCGTAAAAAGACTAGAAATTGTATGTAAAGAAAGTAACATAGAAGCTACGCAAGGAGCATTGCTAATGATTGCAACTCTATCCGAAGGAGCCATGAGAGACAGTTTATCCATTTTAGAAAGATGTGTACAAGATGGGGAAAACAAAATTGATGAAGACAAAATAAGAGATTTAGTGGGAATTCCCAAAATTACTTTTGTAAATGGTATCATACAAGCTATGCTAGAATATGATGTAGATAAGGCATTAGAGAATATAGATAAGGTTTTACAAGAAGGAAAAGACATTCAAAATTTAATTTGGGAATTGATAAAATATGTTAAAGATATTCTAGTTTATCAAGCAACTGGTAAATTGGATTTATACGATGAAAAGGAAGGCGAACAGATAAAAAATATTGCCCAAACAATAGACAAAAATAAATTAGTAGACTTGGTCTATCAATTATCGGAATTAGAAAATCAAATAAAATGGTCTACGCAAAAAAACATTATGTTTCAAGCTGGCGTAATAAAATTGTGTAATGAAAAAGCAGAAATAAGCAGTGAAATAGAAAAAAGAGTGGATAAAATTGAGAAATATTTGAAATCAGGGAAAGCAGTTATTCCTAATACTAGCACTAATTATGTGGCACAACCTAATACAAGTAATGTAAGTCAGGTGAATGGAACAAAAGTAACGAACCAAGCAGGAACTCGTGCTAATCAAATTTCTGCTGGAACAAAGGGTTCTTCTACTACAACTAAGAAATTTTCGAGCAAATCAGAGGAGTACTGGCCACAAATTATAAATGACTTGAAACAAAGTGGAAAGATTGTTTTGTATACGAATTTGATGGGTACAACAGCAAAGGAATTGAATGATATGACAGTTGGTATTGAATTTCCAAATGGTATGACATCTTTTGGAAAAACAGTTTTGGAAAAACAAGAAAATATGAGAGAGATTGCAACTTTGGTTTCCATGGCTTGCGGAAAAGAAATGCAAATAAAATATTTGATACCAGAGCCCCAACAAGGACATCAAATGAGCAATGAGGAAACTTTGCAGAATTTTGCAAATGAATCAGATATACCATTTCATATTATTGAATAATATATCAAATGTGATTCATTATAAAATTTTGTTCTTTGCTGGTCGAAATAATCATATGAATAAATGATTTATTATTTCATAAATAGAGCTATTAATCTATTTCATTTGTATGAATTATCTTCTCCCAACTGCGCAGAACGATATTTTATAATGAATTACATTTGAAAGATTAAAATATTATGGATAAAAAAATAAAAAAGGTTATAGGTGAGCCGATTGAAAAACCTAAATTTATCAATAAGGAGATTTTAAAATGAGTAAAAGAGGTGGATTCCCAGGAGGAATGGGAGGATTCGGAGGAATGAATATTAATAACTTAATGAAAGAAGCAAAAAAAATGCAAGCTGACATGGAAAAATCACAAGCAGAGCTAGCAACAAAAGAATTTGATGCATCAGCAGGCGGAGGAGCTGTAACAGTAAAAGTTTCTGGCGAGAAAGAAATCAAAGAAATAAAAATAAAACCAGAGGTAGTTGACCCAGAAGATGTAGAAATGTTAGAAGATTTAATTTTAACATGTGTCAATGAAGCACTAAGAAAAGTAGATAGTGAACAAGCAGCACAATTAGGGAAATTTAACATACCGGGGTTGATGTAGGATGTCGTTATATTCACCATCCATTGAGAAATTAATAGAAAGTTTTGAAAGATTACCAAGCATTGGGCATAAAACTGCTGCAAGGCTTGCTTTTTATATTTTAAATAGTTCAGAAGAAGAGACAAACGAATTTATATCTTCAATTGTAAATGCCAAGAAAAATTTAAAATATTGTAGCAAGTGTTATAATATTTCAGATACAGACCCCTGTTCTATTTGTGGTAATCCCAAAAGAGATAATTCTATTATCTGTGTAGTAGAAGATGTAAGGGACATTATAGCAATGGAAAAGACGCATGAATTTAAAGGCGTTTATCATGTTTTGCATGGCTCTATTTCTCCTATGAATGGAATTGGTCCAGATGATATAAAAATAAAAGAACTTTTGGCTAGATTAATGGAAGGACAAGTAAAAGAAGTAATACTAGCTACTAATCCTAGAGTAGAAGGAGAAGCGACAGCTATGTATTTATCAAAGTTGATTAAACCATTAGGAATTACCGTAACAAGAATTGCTCATGGAATTCCAGTTGGTGGAGATTTAGAATATACAGATGAAATAACATTGACAAAAGCATTAGAAGGAAGAAGGGAACTATAAAAGGAGGTATTTATATGCAATGGAACAAGCTATTATCATCAAAAACTTCGGTAAAAAAAGAAAAAGAGCCAAGAGAATGGGAGAGATATCCAATTGACGATTTTGAAAAAGATTACAGTAGTATTATTTTAAGTGCATCTTTTAGAAGATTACAGGATAAAACACAGGTTTTTCCTCTTGACAAAAGTGACTTTATTAGGACTAGATTAACACATTCCATTGAAGTAGCAACGATTGCAAAACAATTAGGAACGATGGTTACTAAATCTGAATATTTAAAAGAGTTTAAATGTTCAGAAGGGGAAAACACGGAAGAAAAAAATAAAATAGTTAATGCAATACCAACTGTTTTATCGTGTGCAGGGCTACTACATGATTTAGGGAATCCACCATTTGGACACTTTGGGGAAGTGGTTATTGGCGAATGGTTTAAAGAGGAATTAGAAAAACAGTCTTTCCAATTTAATGGAGAACCAATTAGTCAAATCTTAGAACCTCAGATGAAAAAAGATTTAACCAATTTTGAAGGTAATGCACAAGCACTTAGAATTTTATCCAAAATTTATAATCATCCAGAAGGTTATGATATTAATTTGACATATAGTGTCATTAATACTTTAATCAAATATCCAAATGATTCTTTAAATATTGATAAAAAACATGAAGACGTAAAATTCCATAAAATGGGATATTATTATGCAGAAAAAGAATTTTTTGATAATTTGTGCAAAGAAACAGGTACAAAAATTGGGGATACATATGTTAGGCATCCACTTACTTTCTTATTAGAAGCAGCTGATGACATTGCTTATGCAACATCCGATTTAGAAGATGCTTTAAAGAAAGGCATATTTACAGTAGATGAATTTATAAAGTATTTTGAAAAGGCATTAGAAAATGAAACATTTATAGATGAGAATAAAAAGGAATATTCAGAAATATTACTAGACAATTTAAAAGAAAGAATTAATTGCAAAAATCGTACACAAGAGTCAGATTTGATTGCTTTCCAAAAATGGACTGTTTACGCTAAAAATTGGCTTATGTATGTAGTGGTTTTTAGTTTTAGTAAAAATCGTAAGCAAATTATGAATGGAGATTATAAATGTGACATGTTTCAAGAAGGTTTTCATCAATATTCTATCAGGATTCTTAAAGGGGCTATGAGAGAATTTGTATTTGATTCCTCTGAAATTATAAAATTAGAATTGTCAGCCAAAAAAATACTGACATCGTTGCTTTCTGATTTTATTTATGCTGTCATTCATTGGGATTGTGATTATGAGGGTGTTGAGCCAACAGATTCGCAAATGAAATTGATTCATATTATTTCAGATAATTATAAGACAGATTATGAAATGGCATGTGCTAATTTAAAAATAGAGGATAAGAAACAAAAAGAGTCTTATAAGTTATACTTGAGATTTTTAATGGTAACAGATTTTATTAGTGGAATGACGGATTCTTATGCTAAGAATCTTTATCAAGAATTGAATGCAATTAATTAATCATAAATATTAGAAAAAGCTAAAAGAGAAACCATTTAGCTTTTTTTGTATTTCTAAGGAATGCAATAATGGGCATGATACTAAAAACGCTTTGTCAAAGCTATTTTGTACTTGCCTTTCTAATATTATTAATTATTTGATTTGGACAACAAAATTTCACAAATATTTTTTGTAGAATTAGGATGACCGATTAATAAAGTATTTTTTTTCATTTCATGTAATTGATTAGGGTCAGAAAATAAATCATTAAAAACTTTTAAAGCATTATCATTTTTCTTTAGCCAAATACCAACACCTTTATTTTCTAAAAATTCAGCATTTTCTTCCTCCTGACCAGGAATAGGATTCATAATAATCATTGGCAAGCCAGAAGCCAAACTTTCCGTTGTTGTCATACCACCAGGCTTAGTAACCACTAAATCAGAAATGCTCATAAGTTCAGGAATCTGATTTGTAAAACTAAGTACTTTAACACGTTTGGTAGCTTTATTTTTTTGGACGATTTCATCAAATCGAGCTTTCATTTTTTCATTTTTTCCAGCAATAGCAATAATTTGTTTATCTTTAGAAGCCTCCATAAGACTTTCAAATATATGAAAAGTTTTAGATTTTCCTAAACCAAATTCTCCTCCACCAAAAAATAATATATTTTTTTTATCATCTTCTAATCCAAAACTAGCTAAAACTTTTTTTCTATCATATGGTTGTAAAAATCGATTAGACAAAGGAATTCCAGTAACAAAAACTTTATTAGTTGGAATATGAGTAGAAATTAGATAATCCTTCATTTTATCATTAGCAACAAAGAAACAATCTGTAAAATCACTACCAACAAGCCATTGGTCATGTGGAGCAAAGTCAGTCATAATCGTTGCAATTTTTGCTGTTATTTTTCCTTTTCTTTTTAAATAACTACACATTTGGCTACTAAAAGGATGAGTAGAAATAATTAAATCTGGCTTTTTTTCTCGCAACAATCGTAATAATTTAATCGCCATAATCTTATTTGACCTAGTAGAAAGATGTGCTAGAGGTCCTTTTTGCGAATCGTTATAAATTCGTCCCCAAACCCAAGGAACCTTTTTAGCAACTTCTCGATAAGTAGCTGTTGTAACCTTTTCAACAGTTTTATTTACATATTTCATACAATCGATTAATTCTAAATGATTTTCTTCATAATGCTTTACAATATATTCATGGATAGATTTAGCAGCATTTAAGTGACCGCCACCATAAGAAGCATAAAAAATTAAAATATTCATAAACATTCCTTCCCAATGTGCAAGGGGAGGTTTCTTTTTGCACATAGATAACATTCTTAGTCTACATTATATCATAAAAAAATAAAATTTCAAAAAATGGAATATTTTTTTCATAAAAATGCAAAATAATAATGAAAGGTTATTTGCAAATTTTATGATATGTTTTACAAAGTAAGTTCCAACTACATATTATAATTTGTTGGTCCCCCCGAATTATTACTTTATAAAACATATCATAAAATTTATAAAAGAACATCAAAAATAAAGAAAAAGGGTGATTTTTTGAAAACTATCATAAAGATAATGGGATTTATTTTATTATTGACTAGTATTATTTTACTTATTTTTATACTAAGTGACATCAAAAAAGATAACATTAGTTATGCTGCTTCATCAGGGACATCCGATATACAGTTAATGGCAAGAGCCATTAATGGAGAAGCAAGAGGAGAACCTTATGAAGGACAAGTTGCTGTGGGTGCAGTTATTTTAAATCGTGTTAAAAGTTCTCAATTTCCAAACAGTATTGCAGGAGTTATCTATCAGTCAGGTGCTTTTACAGCCGTAGCAGATGGGCAAATTAATGCACCAATTAGTGAAGGTTCTACGGTGTATAAAGCAGCGCAAGATGCTAAAAATGGTTGGGACCCAACGGGAGGTTGTATCTATTATTTTAATCCAGCAACAGCAACTAATAAATGGATTTGGTCAAGACCGTTGGTTAAGACAATTGGAAAGCATCGTTTTTGCAAATAAAAAAGATGATTTTGGGGACGGAGGAAAAAATCATCTTAATTAAAAAATGAAAAAAATAAGGATGATTTTTTCCTCCGTCCCCAAAATCATCCTGAGGGAGAGTGGTTATGAATCAATTAAAAGATTGGAAAGAAAGATTAAAGAAAGGACATATGTTAAGTGTAATTTGTGTATTGCTAATGATTGTAGCAGCATTAGGAATTATTTTATATACCAAACAAAGAGAATACAGACAAGCTTCTGAAAATAGCTACAATATGGCTTTTTATGAATTAGTAGATTATGTACAAAATGTGGAAACTTATTTGGCGAAATCATTAATTTCATCTACTTCAGAACATGGAGCAGAAACTTTGACTAATTTATGGAGAGAGGCAAATTTAGCACAGAGTTATTTAGCTCGACTTCCGATTGAAAGTCAAGAGTTAGAAAATACAGAGAAATTTTTAAATCAGGTAAGCGATTATAGTTATTCATTATCTAGAAAAAATATTTATAACGAGAATTTGACAGAGGAAGACTTGAAGAATTTAAAAGATTTACATTCTTATAGTGTAGAATTGGAGAATACATTAAATCAATTGTCAGATGATTTGAACACAGGTAGATTCTCTTGGGGTGAATTAACGAAAAAGGGAACCATTGCTTTTGCTCAACAAGTAGATAATATTTCAAAGGAGAGCTTTAGTAATTTAGAAGAGAATTTTCATGAGTATTCTGGCTTGATTTATGATGGTGCTTTTTCTGAACATTTAACAAATAACGAGAAAAAAGGGTTAACGGGAAATGATATTGAGGAAGAACAAGCCAAAGAAATAGCAGAAGATTTTGTGGGCAAAGATAAAATAAAAGAAACTTCTAATTTAGGATTTTCAGAAAATGCAACCATTCCAGCCTATGATTTTTCAATTACCAATCATAGTAATGAATCAATTAATATATCCATTAGCAAAAAAGGTGGACATGTTGTTTATATGAATAGCAATCGCGCAGTAAATTCAGAAGTTATTTCGCAAGAAGAAGCGAATAACAAAGGAAAGGAATACTTAGAAAGGAAAGGCTTCCAAAACATGAAAGAAACCTATTATTTAAAACAAGAAGGAATCGTAACCATTAATTATGCAGCAACACAAGATAATGTGGTGATGTATCCAGATTTGATTAAAGTAAAGGTTGCCTTAGATAATGGCGAGGTTCTAGGAATTGAGACAACGGGATATTTAAATAATCATACGCAAAGGGATGTATCAAAAATTAAAATGACACAAGAAGAGGCAAAGAAGTCTTTAAATAAAGATTTACAGATTGGAAGCGAAGGTCTAGCAGTTATCCCAACAGAATGGCAAAGTGAGATTTTGTGTTATGAGTTTAAGGGTAAAGTAGAGGATAGAGAGTTTTTGGTGTATATTAATGTAGAAAATGGTAGAGAAGAGGATGTTTTGATGATAACCAATACACCAAATGGAACATTGACAATGTAATGAATGTGTAGTATAATAGTTACCATAAAGCAAAAAGTACCAGCAACTAAAAACAAAGTATCAAAAAATGCGATTGCAAAGGAGGATACGAAGATGCTTAAGAAATTTTTGGGTATTTTTAAACGGGACAAAAGTGGTTTTTCGGATGAGGAACTGAAATGGCAACTGAAGATGGGAAAACGAGCACTAAGAACATTATCAGGAATCGCCATAATAGGTGGTATTTTACTGCATGTGTGGATCATTCCAAATCTTCTCACGGATTTTTTTAGAAACAAAAGTTTTATTATTACTTATGTAATTCCTATTGTAATATTGACCGGAGCAGTGTTTATCTATATGATTATCTGTGTCCTTATTGGAGTCGAAATAGAAGAAAAGCTATTCAAGTGCGGAAAAATCCAAGATCAGTTAAAAAGGAATTCGGAAGAGCAGCGGACAACAAAGTTATTTTCTTGTCTAAAGCAACAAGACTTTTCTAAGCTTGGAGTAAAGTGGGCGATGATCGATGGTCTGTTTCAGAAGTTCTTGGAATGTGGTATGATTCGAATAGAATCAACTAATGAAGGGGATGTGAATATTTCGATATCAGAACCGACAAGAGATATGAACTCTTTGTTTATTAAACATGAGGAGTTATTGACGTATTTCAATTTTAAGGAAGACTAAAATGAAGAAAACCAAAAAGAGCTGTCGCAACGACAGCTCTGTCCCGTTTTTAATGTCTTTTATAAGTATCTTTAGAAAGCAATTGTCTATCCACAATTTGCCCACCACGTTTCAAAATCTTATACGCTTCCGAATAAATAGCCGTAGAAGTTCTACCAGTCTCATAAGAAGAAATCTGAACCTCGCAATCATCCTCTTGTCTCATACCAAAAATTTGGAAATTAGCCACTCCGTTGGCAACAGAGCAAACCAATTTAATTGGATAATTTCGATTATTTTTAAATTGAAAATCAATAGACCCATACACAACAGTCGCATCTCTACTAGCGGTCACATAAGAAGGAACAAATTGATGGTTCGTCCTTTGTGTAATTTCTAAATTGGCATAAACAACGGCATTATACAAAGTAGAAGTAACCTGACAAATACCACCACCAAGACCATCTTCTACTCTACCTTCCACATAAATAGGAGCTTCTTTATAACCAGCACTAATCGTTCTAGCACCAACTACTTTGTTATAGGAAAAAGTTTCTCCTGGCATTAAAACAGTCCCATTAATTTTATTAGCGGCAAGCATTAAATTTGTACTTCTATTTCGGTTACTAGCTACATAATAGGTAGAAAAAGTAGATAGTAAATCTGGAAAAGCTTCGGTACCAATCATATTAGTTGTAACATTAGGAGTGGTAATGTTTAAGGGAATACTATATTCTTCCTTTTTCTCAGAAGCAATCAATGCTTTTGCCTCTTCGATGGAAATTTTGAAATCAATTCCATTTTCAGATGGATGAACCGAAAATGGTTCTTTTGTATAATAAGCATCCACTGGTTCTTTATGTACCCCATTATAAATTTGTTCTACATTAATATCTTCTGGTTGCTGTATTTTGGTAACAATTTGAACTGGAGTATCCAAAGCAGAAAAAGAAGAAATAGCATTTTTGATAGCTTCAATGGTTGGATTCACATCTACCACATTTCCCTCTTTACCAGAAGTTATAACCAATTCACTATTATCAATATAATAACTGCTTTGCATAACGGTATCTGGCAATTGGGTAGAAATATCTTCTAAGTTTTTGGTTAGTGATGTTTTGTCTAAAGTAATGCTAGGTTCAATATTAACATTTCCGAATCTAGTAGATAAGATAGACAAATTATTTTCGAAAATATTACCTTCTCTTCCTATTTGATAAGCTGCATGAGTAGCAGTTTTTGTATCAAATTCAATATCCATTTGAGAAAGTGAAATGGTAGTTTCGAAATCTTTGTATTTTACTTTGATTTCTTCTGGTAATTTATCTTTTAAATAATTGTCCAATTGATATTTCGCATCAGAAGGACTTAAACCAGATACATCAATTCCTTTTATAAAAACACCGGAAATGATATTGGTATTAAGAGCATTATATATCGTAAAAATAGAAAAAGCTAATAATACAATAAGAATAAAAAGAATGATTAATAAAGTGAAAATAGATAGCACGTTAACAGGCTTTTTTTGTACTGGTATAAATGTGGTACCTATGTTTTCACTTTGAGTTTTAGGTGTTTTTTCAAAATTTTTATTTTGTTGATTTATTAAATTTTCTGAATTTTCTTTTTTTTCCAAAAGACCATTCTTATTGCTCATTTTAAATCTCCTCGTAATCAGTAATCTAATTTATTATATCATATTTTGACAAAAAAAGTATAAAAAACATAAAAAATGTCAAAATAAAATTAAAAAAAATGCTAATACTATAATTATAAAACTTAAATTTAAGTTTTATGATTAAATCTTTTATAGATTTGTGTGGGAGGATGTTATGTCTAAGAATAGTAAATTAATATCTGAAAATTTAAGAGAAGAAATTGCAAAAGAATTAGGAGTTTATGACCAAGTGAAACAAGATGGTGGAAGTTGGGCTAATGTATCATCAAAACAATGTGGAAATATTGTAACAAAAGCAATTGAAATTGCTAATAGAAGTGTAGAAAACAAATAATTGTCTCTCTAAAAAGGACAGTTGGGGAATTTCCTCAATTGTCCTTTTTAAAAAATTATTGTGACATTAAATATAAAAACAAACTTTTGTATTTTTCATGAATTATACTTGCTTTTTATTTATTAATACAGTATAATTTTACCATAGATGAGAGAAGCAAGATGTGGTGTGTCGTATCCTACTTAGGGAGGAGGCGATGCACATGTTATTAGAACAAGTCTACTTATTTTTTATATACATATTATTTTTTGAACTTGCAATAGTAACCGTTGTTGCTATTGCCTTATTTGTAGCTTTAATTGTTGCAATAAGAAAATTAGACAATGAAAAAACACATCTCTGTTGAACCGTTAGAGATGTATTTTAAAATTTAAAATAATAATCGAACGATACGCCACATCTAAAGTGGTATCTCATCTTTCTAAATTTATTATACTTAAAATATAATAAAAAGTCAAATAATTTGCAAAAATTCTTGTAAAATTATATATATTAATATAAAAATAAAAAATAAGCATATAATTTAACAAAACCAAAATAATGTAACTAGGAGTGAAAAAATAGTGAAAAATTTAACCATAAAAGAAATCATAAAAGAAACCAAAGGAGAACTCATTCAAGGCAATCCAGAATTCATTTGTAAAAATTTTTCCAAAGACACAAGAACCCTTCAAAAAGGAGACACTTATATCGCCATAAAAGGAGAAAAATTTGATGGAAATCTATTTTGGAAGCAGGCTTTGGAAAAAGGAGCAGAATGTGTCATAGTATCTGATATTTTACTAGAAGAAAAGGACTTACAAGCTTTTCCAAATAAAATCATTTTAAAAGTAAAAGACACATTACAAGCCTTATATCAAATTGCGAGATTAAAGAGAAATTTTTATCAAATACCGGTAATAGCCATAACAGGAAGTGTCGGAAAAACCAGCACAAAGGACATCATAGCAAGTGTAGTTTCACAAAAATATAAAACTTTAAAAACCATTGGAAACAATAATAATAACATCGGGCTACCATTTACAATACTAAGATTACAAGACGAAGAAGCTATGGTACTAGAAATGGGAATGAATCATTTGGGAGAAATTAGCTTATTGAGTAGTATTGCGAAGCCTAATATTTGTATCATCACCAATATAGGAACCTCTCATATTGGAAATTTAGGTTCTAGAGAAAATATATTAAAAGCCAAGTTAGAGATGTTAGAAGGAGCAGAAAATCCAACTATAATCATCAATCAGGACAATGATTTATTACATAAATGGCAGGAGGAAAATTATACTAAAAAAAGCATTGTGACATATGGAATCCTTGAGTCAAGTGACGTTCAAGCAGAACATATAACATTAAAAGAAGATAGTAGCGAATTTACTTGTCATATCGACAAGCAAAATGTTACCATTAGGGTACCAGTGGGAGGAGAACATTTTGTATTAAATTCTCTATGTGCCATCAGTGTTGGTCAGCTACTTGGAATCGAAACTAATCAAATAAAAAAAGGAAGAGAAGAATTTGAACTCACAAAGAAAAGGATGGATATCATAGAATTAAGCAATGGCATCAAAATCATAAATGATGCCTACAATGCGAGTTTAGAATCTATGCAAGCAAGTTTGGAATATTTAGCAAGATGGAAAAATACTAGAAAAATTGCTGTGTTAGGTGATATGTTAGAACTAGGAGAATATGCAAAAAAATTACATGAACAAGTAGGAAAAGAAGTATATCAAAATAAAATGGATATTTTAATTTGCTGTGGAGAGAATGCTCAATATATAGTAAAAGGAGCAAGAGAAGCGGGCATGCCCCAAGAAAATATTTATTATCTTAAAAATATAGAAGAGGTAGAAAATAAGCTAACAGAATGTGCTAAATCTGGAGATGTTATTTTGTTAAAAGCCTCCAATGGAATGAGGTTTTTTGATATAGTAGAAAATTTGAAAGAGGTGTTATTATGCAAAAACTAAAATTAGGAGTTATTTTTGGTGGTATGTCAACAGAAAATGAGGTGTCTGTTGTATCAGCCAATTCTGTTTTAAAGAATTTAGACAGAACAAAATATGAAATTTTTCCAATTTATATCGGAAAAGATGGAGATTGGTATCCATACATAGAAAATGACAAAGAAAAAGAATTTGGTGAAGAAATCAAAAACCAAGAAAAAATACAAAATGTGATAGAATACTTACGCAAGTTAGATATTCTGTTTCCTGTATTACACGGATTATATGGAGAAGATGGTACCATACAAGGATTATTTGAATTATTAAAAAAACCATATGTTGGATGTGGCGTTTTAGCATCCAGTGTGGGAATGGATAAAGTTTATACCAAAATTGTTTTTGATAGAGCAGGATTAAAACAAGCAAACTATGAATATGTTAGAAAATATAAAGATAAATACATTTATATAGACAAAAAATTTGAAGAAGAAATATTATCATTAGATGAAATAGTAACAAAGATTGCTAACAATTTAAAATTCCCGATGTTTATTAAGCCATCTAATTCTGGCTCTAGTGTGGGAGTGAATAAAGCAAAAAATAAGGAAGAACTAAAACAACATATAGAATGCGCAGCAAAATTTGATACTAAAATTTTAATAGAAGAAGGCATTATTGGAAAAGAAGTAGAATGTGCGGTACTTGGAAATGAGGAAGTAATTGCCTCTTGTGTGGGAGAAATCAAACCAGCAGAAGAGTTCTATAGTTATGATGCTAAATATAAAAATGAAGAATCAAGAACGGATATTCCAGCTAATATACCAGAAGTATTGTCAGAAGAAATTAGGAAACAAGCCATAAAAGCTTTTAAATCCATTGATGGTAAAGGCTTGTCGAGAGTAGATTTCTTTATTGAAGATAAGACAAATGAAATTTATATTAATGAAATTAATACCTTACCAGGCTTTACCAATATTAGTATGTATCCTAAATTATGGGAGGCAAGTGGGATTGCTTATCAAGAATTATTAAGCAAATTAATAGAACTAAGTGCAAAATGATTTTGGGGACGGAGGAAAAAATCATGATAAATTCTAACAGGATAATTTAAATAGTAATCTATATTATTTTGTAACATCGCGTAAGCGACCAAACGAGCCTTTGGCGAGTGCGATTAGGGAAACCGTCTACAATTTAAATTAGGAGGTTGCGACACACAAGATGTAAAAAATAATATAGATTACTATTTAAAAAATCAAAAGTAGGCAAATCATGATTTTTTCCTCCGTCCCCAAAATCATGTCCTTTATTCAGAAAAATCCATAAAAAGTATGGATTTTTTTTCTATTTGTGGTATAATAGACATACCTATTTTAGGGAGGATGTTAAAAATGGTTTTAAAGAATTATTACAAAATACTAGATTTAGAGACAAGTCATGTTTCTATTGATGAAGTTAAAATTGCTTATAGACAAGCTGCTAAGAAATATCACCCAGACTTAAATGTAGGAGATGAACTAGCAGAAGAAAGAATTAAAGATATTAATGAAGCTTATAAAATATTATCTGTTCCAGCTTCCAAGAAAAAATATGATAGGATTTGGAATTCTCGTTTTGGAAAAAGTCAAAAAGCATTTTCTGGTAAAGGAGAAAAAGGAGCTATCATGAATATGTTTCTAGGAAATATAGAGAAAGAGGGGAAGGACAAGAAAAGTGGCTCTAAAAAAACCTTGGTGAAAGGCGAAAATATTGAAACAGAGATTAGTGTCAGTATACAAGAGGCATTTTATGGAATGGAGAAGATGCTATCATTCAGAAATGTAGAGGGAAAAATAAAAAAAATATCAATTGCGATTCCGCAAGGAATTCAGAATGGAGAAAAGCTTCGTTTAATAGGACAAGGTAAACCAGGGGAGAATGGTGCTAAAAGAGGAGATTTATTGATAAAAATTAATATAGAAGACAGTAAGCCATTTAAACTAAAAGGATGTGACTTATATACGGATTTACTATTAACGCCATGGGAGGCGGCTTTAGGTGCTAGAGCAAATGTAACCTCAATTGATGATGAAACTAAAATATACATACCACAAGGAATCCAAAGTGGAGAAAGAATTAAAATTCCTGGTAAAGGTTATAAAGATGGGAATGGAGCAAGAGGAGATTTAATTGCAGAAATTAAAGTAGTTGTACCAAAACAATTGACAGAGCAAGAAAGAACTATATTTGAAAAATTAAATGAAATATCTGATTTTAATCCTAGAAATCAAGGAAATTTGTAATTTATACAAGTTTTATGTTGACAAAACGACAATTTTTCGCTATAATTAATTATAGTGTTGTAACAAAAGACAAGCGATGGATTAAAATCGTAGAGGAAGAGGGGTAAAAATGGAAACTATACAAGGTAAACACTTTAGTATAACAGATCCAGCTAATGTAAATACGGTAATTTATCAAGTAACAGAAACAGAAAAAGAGTATAGAGAAGAAGGTCCACGATATACGGTTGAAAGATTAGACCATACAGAAGAAATCAGAGGAGAAAATACGAAAAAGACTTTCTTTGTTGATAGACCATTACCAGAAGGAAATTCTTTAGTTATTTTGTCATTTGGACAAGATAGAGTAGTAGTAAATACAGGTCTGTTGATAGATGATAAAGTAAAAATCACAAAGAAACCATTGCCAGTTAAATTTGATACTTTATATTCAGAAAAAGAATATGAATATAAAGACTTTTTGTACACACCTAATTTGAAGAGACCAATTTCTATTATTGACCCAGAAACAACAGAAGAAATAAAACCAGTTTTATATTTTGATGAGAAAACAAATGAAGTAAAAGGAAAATGTAAGTTGAAACCATATAAATCTTATTTTGCATTTGAAATAAGAGAAGATTCTTAAGGAGGAAGTTTAAATGAGTGTATCAGATAAAAGTATGAAGATTGTGTACGGACCAGTTCATCCAGTGGTAGAAAAACAAGAGATTATAAGAATACCTTCTGAAAAAGCGGGGGAAAAGAAGATTATTAAACATATAGATTTGCAAAAAGAACTAGAAGATTTTTTGGACATACAAGCAGAGCCACATGA